>JAAZJD010000060.1 GCA_012800525.1 Clostridiales bacterium | reverse complement strand
CGTTAGCGATGGTAGCGTAAAAAATTTTATCCCCCTAGGGGGATAATGATTGGATATGAAAGGAGTTAACAAAAACATATTAGTAGAGAAAAAGATTAAGGGGTCAATTTACTTTACACTTTGTACGCCAATATCAAACTCAATTTTTTCTTTTTCATAATAACTTCCTCCTAAATGTTGTTGATTTAATTATACTATCAAAAAAGTAAAGCTACAATACCCAAACTAACGCTTATTTTAAAAATTTCTCCCTTAAATGCAAAAAATTATTAATTGATTTTTTGTTGGATTTTAATGATAAATCAAAAAGGGCTGTTAAGAAATATTTAAATAACTACACCATATAAATAGCTAATGTCAAAATAACGCTTCTCTAAATTTGCTTGTGTTTCGACAACAAAAAAGCTGTTAAGATTTTTGAGTTTCTTAACAGCCCCTTTAAGTTTGGAAATTATGATGTGCAATTGTGATTTTTAGTACGGAAGCTTAACTTTTTTCTCGACTGTTTCTAAAACTGCAGCTAAATCACCATCAAAGATTTCTTGAGCTTTCGCTTTTTTAAGTTTTGCTCTTTTTTCTTTAAGTGCAGCGGAAATCAAGTCTCTATCCTTGTTTTTAAATTTTAGCATAAAGATAGGAATAAATTGCATCAAAGCACCAAGGGCAGGTCCTAGTGCAAAAATTGGCCATGAGTATTTAATAAATGTCTCAGATAACGGTGCACCATTAGCCATAGCTTCAGGTTCAAATTTTAATAAAGCTAATGTAATTCCATTCATCAACGCGGCTATACTTCCTGATATTTTTGCAATAAAATTTTGAAAGGCAAAAACTGTTCCTTCGTTTCTTTGACCTGTTTCAAGTTCTACTAAGTCTAGACTGTCACCCCATAAAGCTGTGCTTGCTATTCCATTCATTGCACTTGGTATATTCATAATAGCAAATAGTAAAGCCATGATGTAAAAACTATTACCTTCAAAACCTATAAAGTACATAATTACCCTGCATACAACTACTGTTACAGTTGATAGCAATAAAACATTTCTCATGCCCCCTAATTTTTTACCAAAATAAGGGGTAAAAAACATAGCAATCATACCAGGCAAACCTGTCAATAAACCAAAAGCAAACAAAACTGTTGCCCCATTTATTGTTTTACCACCTAAATTAAGGGTTATCATATATTGGAAAAAATAAATTTGCCCCATTGATAAAGTTAGACAATTTAATACACTTCCTAAAGTTAAAGCAATAACTATTTTATTTTTTCTAATGAGTTTTAATCCTGCTAAAAGTCCGCCCTCTGGAGGAAGCACAGGAGCACGCTCTTTACATTTTAGTTGACGCATAGAAATTGCCATTCCACCAAAACCAAAAGCTATACCAAATATTAAAAATAACTGACTTAAAGTTAAAGGAATAAGACCATCCATTACAAAACCAATAACGAGTGAAATCAATCCTGGTAGCCAACCACCCATAGTCCCAGCTATTCGTCCAAGATATGCTGCCATCTCTCTTCGCTCTGGTTGATTAGTAATTCTTGCAACCATCCCCCATTGAGCTATGTCTTGGAAAGAATATAGTGTGTCCCATAATAGATATATACCAACTAAATATAAAATCTTTGCACCATAGCTTGAAAAACCAAAATTAACAAATAATAATGCAGATAATATTCCTATGGGTAGGGATAAATATCTAATATAAGGCCTTAGTTTATCGCCCGTTTTAGATTGCCTTTTATCAATTATTGAACCGACTAGAGGATCGTTTATTGCATCCCAACCACGTGCAAGCCACATTATTGCACCAGTGTGTAATGGTCTAATGAATAAAACCATATTTGCAAAATATTCAAACCATCCGCTAACTAAACTATAGGTATTATTTTGCCCATAAACACCTATGGCAAAATCAAGTAACTCTTTATTTTGAACATCATAATCATCATTATGTGCAAAAAATCTTTTTATAAAATTGCCCTTTTTCTTAGTCTTATTGTCTTTGCTCATTCAAATCCACCCTCAAACTCAATACATGCATTATATTATAATAAATCACTTTATATCAATATCAAAATTTTTAATCATTCGATGTTTTTTTAACAAGTTAAATTCAAAAGTAACTGCACGCTCATTAGTAAAATGGGTATTTAAATTTAAAGTTTAGTTTTTTGAAATTGTTTGCAGCAATTAAAATGTATTGCTGATTTATTATGATAATTTTTATAGACCTAGGTAATTACTGTAAAGATGTTACCCAAAATAGAATAAGTATAGATTCAAATCCAACAAAAAGTGGCGGTGTTCTAAATTTATCATGATTATTGTAATATATCGCCTTAATTGATATAATTTACTAGATAAATAATTAGTGAGGTAGCATATGAAACTTAATGGAGTTTGTGTTTTTTGTTATTTGAAAAAGCTTTTTACAAATAAATTACAAAAAATTGATAATCCTTTAGCAAATGAAGATTCTAGAGTTAAAGGTGCAGCGGTTCCTGTAATGGGATGGTCTAGTTGGAATACTTTTAAAAATAAAATCAACGAAGATGTCATTTATGAAACAGCTAAAGCTTTAAGAGATACTGGACTTTTGCATGCTGGATATCAATATATAAACATTGATGATAACTGGATGTCTGGCGAAAGAGATGAAAATAATAAATTGCAAGGAGACCTTGCAACATTTCCATCTGGAATTCCAAGTCTAATTAGCAAAATTAATGATTTAGGGATAAAAGTTGGATTATATACATCCAATGGAACTGAAACTTGCGAAAAATTACCTGCAAGTCTATATTATGAAAAAATCGATGCTCTAACATTTGCAAGATGGGGAGCAGAATATTTTAAGTATGATTTTTGTAATAATATACCTATACCTAAATATGCACCATGGATTTATGGGATAGATATTTCCAAAGATAAAGATAGCACTTTTTACCCCGTTAGCGATGCTGAGCTTGAAGGACTTGCAATGTTTAAAAAAAGCAAAGCTGTTCCTACAGGAAAAGTTGTAGTGGGTTTAGATAGAAGTAAAGGTGCAATGACATATTGCAATATTTCTGTAGAAGAAGATGGGGAATATGTTTTAACAATAAATGTGCAAAAACAAGGATCTTTTAGAAAATATGTTCATATTGTTATAAATGATAGTGATGAATATGGAATTTATGTTCCATCATTAAAAAAATACAACAATACTGCTAGATATCAAACTAAAGTTTTCTTGAAGAAAGGTTTAAATACAATAAAACTTTTCAATCCAATTACAAGTAGATTTGTCAGTGCAAAATATCAATATAGATATATGGATAAATGCCTTGATGAAGCTACTAAGCAAGTTGCAAAAGAAACTGGTAAAGAAGAAAAACCAATTACTTTCTCAATTTGTGAATGGGGATTTAATAGACCATGGAAATGGGGTCATACTGCAGGAAATTCTTGGAGAACAACAATGGATATAATGCCTAGATGGTGGCGCATAATGATGATATATAGAAGAAATGTAAAATTATACAAATATGCAAAACCAGGACATTGGAATGACCCTGATATGCTTGAAGTTGGAAATGGAGATTTAACTGAAGATGAAAATAGAGCTCATTTTTCAACATGGGCCATGATGAATTCACCTTTAATCTTAGGAATGGATTTAAGAAAAATTGATAGAAAAACATTGAGAATTGTAACCAACATTCAAATGGTAAAAATAAATCAAGATCCTCTTGGGAAACAAGCTAAGCGTATAAAGAAAGGTGCTTTGGATATTTTAGCAAAACCTTTAAGTGATGGTAAAGTTGCAGTTTGCTTTTTCAATAGAAGAGGTAGCGCCAAAAATTGCAAGGTTAAATTCAGCACATTGATTAAAGATGAGTATATAAAACTTGCTAAAGCAGATACCTATTATGTTTGGGATGTTTGGGAAAGTAATGGACAAGATAATAATTTAAAATCAATCGATACTACTGTTGATAGACATTCTGCAAATGTATTTATTATAACCCCGAAAATTTCAGCTAAACATGAACCAGCATCTAAAATAGAGGCTTAACTTGAAATTAATCAACATATAAATAACGGATAAGAGACTATGAGCTGACCCCAAAAGTTGGACGAAGAAAATCTAACTTAAGGAGGTCAGTTTTTTTTGTTGTTAAAACACAAACACATTGAGAGAAGTGCTAGTTTGACATTAACTGTTTATATGTTGTAGTTATTCAAATGTTTATTAACAGCTTTTTCCTTATCAAAATATGAGCACAATGAGAGAAGATTGTTTTTGATGTCAGCTGAAATACAAATGCATATATATCGGTTTTCAAAGTTTTATTTGACACCATAAAATTGGATTAACAAAATCAACTTAAGGAGGTCAGGTTTTCTGATGGCATTTATGTAGCTATAGATACAAAAAGCAAAGTGGTTTGTATCTGCAGTTATTCTATTTGTTGCTTTAGGGGAAATAATTAAAAAATAAAAAACCCGCATCTAATTATAGTGCGAGTAATTTAAAGCAGTAAGGTCGCATTTAACAAACGACCCTACTGTTATTTATAAATTTGTTTTTAATTGTAGCTAACTATGAAATCTTAGCAACAACACCTGAACCAACAGTTCTTCCACCTTCACGAATAGCAAAACGTAGACCTGGCTCAATAGCGATTGGTGTAATTAATTCGATGTCCATGTCGATATTATCTCCAGGCATAACCATTTCTACACCGTCTGGCAATTTGATTGTTCCAGTAACGTCTGTTGTTCTGAAGTAGAATTGTGGACGATAGCCATCTACGAAAGGAGTATGACGTCCGCCTTCTTCTTTAGTTAGAACGTAAACTTGTGAGTGGAATTTCTTATGAGGTTTAATTGTTCCTGGTTTTGCAAGAACTTGTCCTCTTTCGATATTCTTTCTTTCAATACCACGTAGAAGTGCTCCAATGTTATCTCCAGCCATAGCTTGGTCTAGAAGTTTTCTAAACATTTCAACACCAGTAACTGTTGTTTCTACAGTAGGTCTAATTCCAACGATTTCAACTTTATCTTGAACCTTTACAACACCTCTTTCTACTCTACCTGTTGCAACTGTTCCACGTCCTGTGATTGTGAAAACGTCTTCAACTGGCATTAAGAATGGCTTATCTGTTGCTCTTTCTGGTTCTGGAATATATGAATCAAGTGCAGCTAATAGTTCTTTAATTGGCTCAATAGCTGGTGCGCTCATATCTCCTGCTGCTGCAGCTTCGATAGCTTTTAGAGCAGAACCTTTAATTACTGGAATATCGTCTCCTGGGAAATCATAAGTGCTTAGTAGCTCTCTAACTTCCATTTCAACTAATTCTAGTAGTTCTGGGTCATCAACTTGATCTGTTTTATTCATAAATACAACGATATATGGAACGCCAACTTGTCTTGCTAACAAGATATGCTCACGAGTTTGTGGCATTGGACCGTCTGTTGATGCAACAACTAGTATTGCTCCGTCCATTTGTGCAGCACCAGTAATCATATTTTTAACATAGTCTGCGTGTCCTGGGCAGTCAACGTGTGCATAGTGACGATTTTTTGTTTCATACTCAACGTGTGATGTATTAATTGTTATTCCTCTTGCTTTCTCTTCTGGAGCCTTGTCAATTTCTTCATATTTCATGACTTTAGCTTTTCCTAAAGATGCTGCAACCATTGTAATGGCTGCTGTAAGAGTTGTTTTACCGTGGTCAACGTGACCGATAGTACCAACGTTTACGTGCGGTTTACTTCTTTCAAATTTTTCTTTTGCCATTTATTGGTCCTCCAAATTTAATATTTTATTATTTTTATGTATTTTAGATTATAATATATAATAAATGCATTGTCTAGCATTTAAGCCCTTTATTATACGATTTTAACCGATAACTACGACGATTATATCATTTTATTTAAATAATAGCACTCGTTTTTTAAGATTTTATTACCAAATAAAATGTTAACTTTAAATAGCATATACAAACTTATTCAGTTAATGTGGCATACCTATAATTTTAGCTGCAACAAACTTTGGAACAGGAACATAAACTTATTCAATTAATACGATATGCCTGTAGTTTTAGCTGTAACAGATTTTGAAACAGAAATTAAACTTATTTTATTAATGTGGCATGCCCGTAATTTTAGCTGCAGCAGATTTTGGAACAGGAGCAAATGAACTTAATTGCATTACATAGTTTCCTCGACCTTGCGTAGCTGAACGCAAATCTGTTGCATATCCAAACATCTCAGATAACGGAACCTCACAATCAACAATTTTTACTCCTTTATTATCTGACAAATCTTTAATTGATCCTCTTCTACCGTTTATTGTGCTTATTACATCACCTAAATATTCTTCTGGAACAGTAATTTCTACAGCCATAATTGGCTCAAGAAGTATTGGTGAAGCTGCTAGTGCTGCATCTTTAATAGCCATAGAACCTGCTATCCTAAAGGCCATTTCAGAACTATCAACTTCATGAGAAGATCCATCTACTAACCTAACTAAGAAATCTGATAATTCATAGCCAGCCAAAACTCCACCTTTTGCCGCATCTCTTATCCCAAGCTCAACTGCCTTAATATATTCTTTTGGTACACTTCCCCCAACCGTCTTATCTTCAAATATGACACCTTTTGAGGCTTCAATAGGTTCGACTTCAATAACGACATGACCGTACTGACCTCTTCCGCCAGTTTGACGAATAAACTTTCCTTCTGCTCTAGCTGGAGCCGTAATTGTTTCTTTGTATGTAACTTGAGGTTTTCCTATATTTGCTTCAATCCTAAATTCTCTCAAAAGTCTATCAACAATAATTTCTAAATGCAACTCGCCCATACCGGCTATTATGGTTTGCCCAGTACTTTGATTTGTATATGTTTTAAATGTAGGGTCTTCATCAGCCAATTTGCTTAAAGCAATTCCCATCTTTTCTTGACCTAATTTTGTTTTAGGCTCTATAGCAATTTGAATCACAGGATCTGGAAAATCCATTTTCTCCAAAATTATAGGTCTAGACAAATCACATAAAGTATCTCCTGTGGAAATGTCTTTTAGCCCAACTAAAGCCACTATATCCCCAGCATGAGCTTCATCTATTTCCTGTCTTGAGTTTGCATGCATTCTTAAAATTCTTCCAATGCGCTCTCTTTTTTCTTTTGTGGAGTTTAAAACTGTTGCACCAGATTTTAAAACACCGCTATATATCCTATAAAATGCTAATTTCCCAACAAATGGATCAGTCATTATTTTAAAAGCTAGTCCTGCTAAAGGAGCTTCATCTGAGGTTTTTCTTTCTACTTCTTTATCTTTAAAAGTTCCAACAACATTGCTAACATCTAAAGGTGAAGGTAATAAATCTACAATAAAATCTAGAAGTCTTTGAATGCCCTTGTTTCTATATGCACTTCCACAAAACACCGGTGTCATCTTCATGTCTATTGTTGCTTTTCTTAAAACTGAAATCAACTCCTCTTCTGTTACTTCAGAGCCTTCAAAGAATTTAATCATCAAATCATCATCATGTTCTGCACAAGCTTCAATGAGATTCATTCTTGCCTCTGTTGCAAGATCTAACATGTCACTTGGTATATCAACAATTTCAAAATGCTTTCCTAAAGCTTCTTCATCGTTATAAATAATTGCATTAAATCTAACTAAATCAACTATACCAACAAAAGATGCCTCAGAACCTATAGGTAGTGCAATTGGAACAGCATTAGCATGTAAACGAGAGTTTAGCATTTCTACTACTCTATTAAAATCTGCACCAGCAACATCCATTTTATTAACAAAAGCTATTCTTGGCACATTATATTTATTTGCTTGTCTCCAAACTGTTTCAGATTGCGGTTCAACTCCACCTTTTGCGCAAAAAACTGCTACAGCTCCATCTAAAACACGCAAGCTCCTTTCAACTTCTACGGTAAAGTCCACGTGTCCTGGAGTATCAATTATATTAATTACAAAATCTCTCCATCTAGTTGTAGTAGCTGCAGATGTGATAGTAATTCCCCTTTCTTGTTCTTGTTCCATCCAATCCATAGTAGCGTCGCCCTCATGAACTTCGCCTAATCTATGCAATTTTCCTGTATAGAAAAGTATACGCTCTGATGTAGTGGTTTTCCCTGCATCAATGTGCGCCATTATACCTATGTTTCTTACTTTTTCTAAAGGAAATTCTCTCATTTTGTATTACCTACTTATATTTTTACTATTTATTTAACAACCCTTTTACATAGCAAAAACGGTAAAGGATACCGTTTTTAGCTTAAAAAGTATTATTGTTTGATAAATTTTACCAGCGGAAATGTGCAAATGCTTTGTTAGCTTCTGCCATACGATGCATATCTTCTTTCTTTTTAAATGATCCGCCTGTGCTATTAAAAGCATCAAATATTTCATTAGCAAGTCTTTCTTTCATGGTTCTTTCGCCTCTTTTTCTTGCGTATTGAACAAACCATCTAATTGCTAATGTTTGTCTTCTTTCAGGCCTAACTTCCATTGGAACTTGATAGTTAGCTCCGCCTACACGACGTGCCTTAACTTCTAGTTGTGGCTTAACATTTTCTAAAGCCTCTAAAAAGACTTCATATGCACTCTTTCCTGCTTTTTTTTCTATTATATCAAACGCGTCATAAACTATTTTTTGAGCTACTCCACGTTCTCCGTCTTCCATAACTTGGTTGATTAACTTAGTGACAACCTTTGAGTTATATATTGGATCTGGTAGTACATCTCTCTTTGGTACTCCACTTCTTCTTGGCATTTCTCTTCCTCCCGATTATTTTTAAAAAACTTATTTAGGACGTTTTACACCGTACTTTGATCTACTTTGCATGCGTTTTGCAACACCAGCTGTATCAAGTGCTCCACGAATAACATGGTAACGAACACCTGGGATATCCTTTACTCTTCCACCACGAATTAACACAACGCTGTGTTCTTGTAAATTGTGGCCTTCACCTGGTATGTATACTGTTGCTTCCATACCGTTAACAGCTCTAACTTTAGCAATTTTTCTAACTGCTGAGTTTGGCTTTTTAGGTGTAGTTGTAGTAACGGACAAACAAACCCCTCTTCTTTGTGGGCTCCCTTTCAACATAGGTGTTTGACTTTTTTCAGCCTGAGATTTTCTTCCGCGCCTAATTATTTGATTAATTGTTGGCATTAGGGTTCCTCCTTTTTTAGTGATTCGAATCTAACGCAACCCAAATGTTAGATCCTTTGTTATTTTAATAATCCAAGAGTTGCGCACTTAACATCTATTTCAGCAATTTCCCCAAGTTTTTTTTGTGTAAACTTAATCACATAAGGAATATCTTTAGCTGTACTTTTTGCAACAATTTCTTGTTTTATATGTTCATCGACATCTGTTGCAATCAAAACACACCTCAATTGATTGCTTTTAATGCAGCGAACTACTTGCCTTAACCCAATAACTTTATCTTGATTTTTTATGTCCTTTTCTGTCAAAATCATCTAAATTACCGTACAAGCTATGATATTATATCAAGCATAGAGATTTTTTGTCAATCATTTTTTAAGCTAATAATATATATTAAAACAAGCATTTATAGTTTATTTTTTAGATTAAATTTTATTAAAAATTTCTAACAAAAAAACACCCTCTTTACAAAGCATTTTAGTTATAAAACCAGATGTTATAAAGAAGGATCAGCATCAAGGGAAAGGTCATCTAAATTGGCGCCTTCTTTAATTTCTTCAAATGCTGCAACACCTATCATAGCTGCATTATCTGTGCAAAGTGCAATTGGTGGAATATAAAGATCTATTTTCTCTTTTTTGCATACTCTTTCAAATTCTGATCTTAAATATGAATTTGCTGCTACTCCACCTGCAATAACAATCTTTTTAATATTATTTTCTAATGCCGCTCTAATTGTATTGTCAACCAAAAATCCAATTGCTTCATCTTGAAAAGATCTTGCTAAATCTGCTTTATTAATTTCTTCGCCTTTTTGATTTGCATTATGCACTATATTTATAACTCCAGTTTTTAAACCACTGTATGAAAAATTAAAATGGTCTTTCCCTTTAAATGGCCTAGTAAGTTTATATGTAGGCTTACCCTCTTTTGCTAATTTATCTATTTCAGGTCCACCTGGATATGGAAGCCCTAAAACTCTGGCTACTTTATCAAAAGCTTCACCAACAGCATCATCTACAGTTTCGCCTAAAATTTTAGCCTTTTGAAAAGAATCTACCTTCAATATTTCAGTATGTCCACCACTTGCAATTAAACAAATAAAAGGATATTCAAGCTCTGGATATTTAATGAAATTAGCAGCAAGATGACCTTTTATATGATTTATGCCGATGAAAGGTATTTGTAGAGCATATGCTAAAGCTTTTGCATAGCAAACACCAACTAATAATGCACCAAGTAAGCCTGCCCCTTTCGTCACGGCTATCAAATCTATATCTTTTAATTTTAAATTTGCTTTTTCTAAAGCTTCATCTAAAACTTTATCAATTACTTCTACATGATTTCTAGAAGCTATCTCTGGCACAACTCCACCATAAGCTTTATGGATATCTATTTGAGAAAATATAATAGAGGATAAAACTTCGCGTCCTTTTGTTATTGCTACGGCCGTTTCATCACAACTTGATTCAAATGCTAAAATAAGATAGTCGTTTCTATCTTTTAATCTATTAAATTTTTCTAAACTAATTTCACTATAGCGTTTCATCTTTTCTTTAACTTAAACCAAATAATATTATAAATCCTTTTCTTTGTTAAGAAAAGATAATAAGTGTGTATATCTGTTTTCGGTATGATTGTTTTTAACCATTCTATATATAGCCTGTTTGGTCCCAATAATCAAAACCATTTCTCTAGCTCTTGTCAATGCAGTATAAAGCAAATTCCTATTAAGTAAAGGCATGGATATGTTTCCTAAAACAAGCACCACACCTTTAAATTCTGAGCCTTGGGATTTATGAACACTTATTGCATATGCAAGCATTAACTCATTTTGCATACTAGTTCCATATACTGCGGTTTTACCATCCTCAAAAGTTACAATAAGGTTTGATCTAGAATCGATATCAGTGACATATCCTACTTCTCCATTAAAGATTCCTCTACCCAAAACATTTTTGCTATCTTTCCACTCAATATCATAATTATTTACTATATGCATAACTTTATCACCAACAGCAAAACGCCTATCATGAGGATTGTGTACTAATTCATGTTGCAAAATTTTATTTAAGTTGTCAGTCCCAATTAATCCCTTTTTTGTAGGACAAAGAATTTGAATCTCGTCTCTTCTAATTCCAAAGTATTTTTCTATCCTTCCACCATATACACTCTTAACACTTTCAATTATATCTAAAGGATCTGATAGAGATTCAAAAAAGAAATCGTTAGAGCTATTGTCAAAATCTGGCATTTCGCCTCTATTAATTTTATGAGCATTATATACAATTAAGCTATGCTCATCTTGTCTATATATTTTTGTTAAAAATGTAACTGATATTTTTTCACTTTTTATATAGTCTGCCAATATATTTCCTGCTGAAACACTTGGAAGTTGATCTTTATCTCCTACTAAAATTAATCTAGAACCTGATTTTATTGCTTGAATCAATGAATAAAATATATAAATATCTGCCATGCTAACTTCATCAATAATAATTACATCTGCATCTAGTTGGTTGCTTTTTTTAAAAGTAAACGTCAATTTACCATCATCATTCATCATAACACCAAGTAATCTATGTATGGTCCTTGCATCTTGCCTTGTTGCTTCTGATAATCTCTTACTTGCCCTTCCAGTTGGAGCTCCAAGTTCAACTTTTAAATTTTGCAACAAGCAAATATGTACAATACAATCAATTATTGTAGTTTTGCCAGTTCCAGGTCCACCTGTAATAATTGAAACTCCATGTAAAAAAGAATTTAATATGGCTTGTTTTTGCGTTTCATCAAAAATGACATCTCGTGTTTTTTCAAAAGTTTCAATTTCATCTAGAATATAATTCTTAGTAATATTTTTAAAACCATCTGTCTCTTTTAAGGCAGCTTCTTTCTTGTCTACCCCTATAGCATCATCCCTAGTAAACGTTTGATTAACCAAGTTTAATTCTTGATGTGCATATGGTTTAATACCTGCTTTATAAAGTTTTTCTTGTAATTTTAAATTTTGAAGTAGTCTTTTTGTTTCTCTAAAAATTCCATTTTCTGTATGAAAATTTACAAATGTTGATAACATTTCAACTTCTTCATTATCTATATCCTGCTTTGTTTTAATAATTTTCTTTCGCTCTATAAGTGTATCGATGTTATCTCTAATATCAAAACTTTCATCAAAACCTAAAAGCTTAAGGCTAAAATCAATTAACACTTTAGACGGTAAACATGTATGACCTTGACTTGAAGCTTCGGTTAAAGCATGAATAATTGCTGCAGAAATTCTATAGTGGCTATCTTTTTCAATTCCTAAAGATAAAGCCATACTATCTGCTTTAATAAAACCTATACCTTCTATATCTTCTACTAATTGATATGGGTTTTCTTTTATTTTAATTATTGAATCTTGCCCATAATGATTAAATATTTTAATTGCTCTTGAAGTTGGAATACCATACTTTATGCAAAATGAAATTAGCTCTTGCATTTTAAAAAATTCAGCATGCGATTCAACTATATTTTTTGCTTTTGTAGAACCAATGCCAGGAACTTGCAAAAGAGCATCAGGATTTTTTTCAATTATTTCTAAAGTTTTAAGCCCAAACTTTTTTACTAAAGCCTCAGCAAGCACAGGTCCTATACCCTTTATCATTCCAGATGACAAATAATCATATATCCCCTGTTCATCAGCAGGAGCTTCTACATAAACCTCTTCAACGTTAAACTGTTTACCATATTTGGGATCGATAACATAATCACCTTTAAGGCTTAAAAAACTTCCTTCTACTATGGTTGGGAAATACCCTTTAGCAACAAATATACCATCATCTTCAGAAAAAACCTCAAGAATATGATATCCATTTTCTTCATTTTTAAATATTATTCCATATACTTTGACTATTTTAATCATATATATTTTCCTAAAGACACTCTATTATATTAAAAATGTAATTTAAAATTTAGAAAGGAATTACAAATTTATTTTAGATAAAAGTTAGCTCTTAATTTTGAGTTAATTCTTCTAAAAATATCTTTTCTTTTAACTAAAACTATTTATTAAAATATGCTTTTAACTCTTCTTTTTGAGTTAACTTTTCCCAAGGCATATCTTCATTACCAAAATGACCATAATTCGTACATTGAGCATATATGGGCTTTGTCATATCAAATCTTTCAATTATGGCTTTAGGTCTAAAATCAAAGACATCTCTAATCGCTTTTGAGATTTTTTCGTCCGAATATTTTCCTGTTCCAAATGTATCAACAGAAACTGACACTGGCTGAGCTTTCCCTATTGCATATGCTACTTGAATTTGACATTTTTCTGCTAAATCTGCAGCAACTACATGTTTTGCAACGTATCTTGCAAAATATGTTGCACTTCTATCTACTTTAGTAGCATCCTTTCCGCTAAATGCACCACCACCGTGAGGTGCACTTCCTCCATAAGTATCTACAATTATCTTTCTCCCAGTAACACCACTATCACCAGCAGGACCGCCTAAAACAAATCTTCCTGTTGGATTAATATATATTTTAGTATCGCTATCCATGAAGTTTGAGGGAATAACTGCTTCAATTACTTCCTTTTTAATATCTGCTCTTAGCTTTTCAATATCTATGTTATCATCATGCTGTGTTGAAACCACTACTGCCTCAACTCTAGCTGGCTTACCATCGATATATTCGACAGTTACTTGAGATTTACCATCAGGCCTTATATATTTTATAATTTTATTTTTGCGAACTTCAGCTAAACGTTTTGTTAATTTATGAGCTAAATAAATTGGTAAAGGCATTAAGTTTTCACTTTCTTTACATGCATAACCAAACATCATTCCTTGATCACCTGCGCCAATCAAATCATATGCATGTCCACTTGAAGATTCCAAAGACTGATTTACACCTTGAGCAATATCGGAAGACTGCTTATCTAAATAAATATCAATTGAGCAGTTAGCATAATCAAATAGATATTCTTTTCTTGTATAACCAATATCTTTAACTGTTTTTCTAATTATCTTTTCTATATCAATTTTTGCATTAGTACTGACTTCACCAACTACTATGACTCGCCCAGTTGTTGAAACAACTTCTATAGCAGAACGACTTTGACTATCTTGTTCAAGCATAGCATCTAATATCCTATCTGCAATTTGATCGCATACTTTATCTGGATGTCCTTCTGTAACACTTTCTGATGTAAATAAATATCTCATATATCCCTCTTAATGTTTTATATTTAACCTAGTCGTTAGTAACATAAATTATCTTCTTTTTAAGTCATTCTATATTCAAATATATAAAACTAAATGGCTATTTTGTAAACTAAACTGATTATAAATGTATCCTATTTAATAATAATGCCGCCATTTCTGGCGGCATCTTTTTAAAATTCGGGATCATCTATATCTAAACTAAACAAGGTAGGATCTTGTTCCATAACCATGGATTTTTCCATAGCATTTTCTGTGGTTTTTCCTGTTCCGAGAACTTCTTCACATCTAACAGATTTGTATCTCTTCATTCCTGTTCCAGATGGAATTAGTTTTCCTATAATAACATTTTCTTTTAATCCTTCAAATCTATCAATAGCACCATTGATTGCAGCTTCAGCTAAAACTTTTGCAGTTTCTTGGAAGCTTGCTGCAGAAAGGAAACTATCGGTTGCTAAAGCAGCTTTAGTAATTCCAAGCAATACCCTTTTTCCTTGAGCTGGATTTCCATCATTTTGAATAATCCTATCATTTTCTTCTACTAAAACATTTCTATCTACAAGTTGGCCTGGAATAAATTTACTATCTGCAATGTCTGTTACTCTAACTTTCTTTAGCATTTGTCTAACTATAACTTCTATATGTTTATCTTGTATTTTAACGCCATTCGAACGATATGCTGCTTGAACTTCCTTTATCATAATTTCTTGAACACCAACATGTCCAACTGTTGTCAATATATCTTGCGGATTAATCGACCCCGCAGTTAATGGATCACCAGCTTTAATCGTTTGTCCTTCTTCTACAATAACTTTTGATTTAATTGGAAGCTTTTGTGATACAACATTTCCGCCTTCATTATTTGGGGTAATGCTAATCGTTACTTGCTTATATCCATTAAGATCCTCTTCTGTTATAGATATTGTTCCAGAAATAGATGCAACTGTAGCAGCTCCTTTTGGCTTCCTTGCCTCAAATAATTCAATAACTCTTGGCAAACCACGAGTAATGTCAGCACTTGATGCGACACCACCAGTATGGAATGTTCTCATAGTTAGCTGTGTTCCTGGCTCTCCAATTGACTGAGCAGCAATAATTCCAACAGCTTCACCAATTTTAACTGGATTCCAGCTTGACAAATTAGCTCCATAACATTTTGAACAAATTCCAGATTTACTACGACAAGATAAAACTGACCTAATAACTACAGATTTAATTCCAGCTGCAACAATTTTTTTAGCTTGTTCTTCATTTATCATTTCACCAGCTTTAACTATAATCTCACCAGTTTGAGGATCTTTAATATCTGAAACTGTAAAACGCCCATTAATTCTTTCCTCTAATCCCTCAATTGGTCTTCCTGAACTATCTAATATATCTCTTACTTCAAAACCTTTTGTATCTCCACAGTCAGTTTCTTTTACTATAACATCATGCGAAACGTCAACAAGCCTTCTTGTAAAATATCCAGAGTCTGCTGTCTTTAATGCTGTATCAGCGCCACCCTTTCTTGCACCGTGAGATGAAATAAAATATTCTAGCACAGATAACCCTTCTCTAAATGATGCTTTAACAGGGCTTTCAATAGCTCTTCCTGTTGGATCTTCCATAACTCCACGCATACCAGAAAGTTGTTTTATTTGAGAAATATTACCTCTAGCACCAGAATCAACCATCATCCAAATTGGATTAAATTGATCAGTTTCTTTAAAAGTATTTACAAGACTATTTGCGACATCTTCAGTTGCCTTTGTCCAAACTCCAACAACTTCTTTATGACGTTGCTCATCACTAATAATACCTTTTCTATATTTCTTTTCTAAATCTAAAACTTTGCCTTCAGCTTCTGCTAAAATTTCAGTCTTGCTACCTGGCACATGCATATCAAAAACACTTGCAGTTACTGCTGCTAGTGTTGAATATTTAAATCCTAAATCTTTGATTTTATCTAACATTATTGCCACTGTAGTAGAGCCTTTTAACTTAAAGCAAGCTTTAACAATTTCAGAAATTTTACCTTTATTTACTAAAGTATTGATTTCTAGGTCTACTATATTTTCTTCATTTGTCCTATCAACAAAACCTAAATCTTGAGGAATAGCTTCATTAAATATTAATCTACCTACAGTTGTATTTATTATTTTTTTATACTCAACACCATCAACAACCTTAGTTAATTTAACATTAATCAAGGCTTGCAAAGATATTTCATTTAGATCATATGCTTTTTTAACTTCATCAGCATTAGAGAAAAATCTACCTTCGCCTTTTGCTTTTGCTCTTGCCTTTGTCATGTAATAAATTCCCAAAACCATATCTTGCGTTGGCGATACAATTGGCATACCGTCTGATAGCTTTAATATATTGTTTGTTGAAAGCATCAAAAATCTTGCTTCAACTTGAGCTGCAATTGATAGTGGAACGTGAACAGCCATTTGGTCACCATCAAAGTCAGCATTGAAAGCAGAACATACCAATGGATGCAATTTAATAGCTCTACCTTCTACCAAAACAGGTTCAAAAGCTTGAATTCCAAGTCTATGTAGTGTGGGAGCTCTATTTAATAGAACAGGATGGTCTTTAATTACATATTCTAATACGTCCCAAACAACTTCCTTTTCTCTAGCAACGATTGCTTTTGCACTCTTAATATTACTTGCTTCTCCTCTATCAACTAAAACCTTCATTACAAAAGGCTTAAATAATTCAAGTGCCATTTCTTTTGGTAATCCACATTGATAAATTTTCAATTCTGGACCAACAACAATAACAGATCTTCCCGAATAGTCAACCCTCTTACCAAGTAAATTTTGACGGAAACGACCTTGCTTTCCACGAAGCATATCTGTTAATGATTTTAATGGTCTATTACCTGTTCCTGTTACAGCTTTACCATGTCTTCCATTGTCAATTAATGAATCGACAGCTTCTTGTAGCATACGCTTCTCATTTCTTACAATAATATCTGGAGCGCCAGCTTCAATTGTTTTTTTCAACCTATTGTTTCTATTAATGACTCTTCTATACAAATCATTTAAATCACTAGTTGCAAAACGACCACCGTCTAGTTGCACCATAGGACGCAACTCCGGAGGAATAACTGGTAAAACCGTTAATATCATCCATTCTGGTTTGTTTCCACTTGTTAAGAAAGCATTTACTAGTTCTAGTTTTTTTGAAGCTTTTTGTTGTCTTACACCTTTAGTTGTTGCAATGATTTCTCTCAATTCTTTTTCTTCTTCTTCAAGGTCAACATTTCGCAAAAGCCTAATCAATGCTTCTGCACCCATTCCTGCATCAAAAGCCTTATCACCATATTCTGCAACAGCTTCTCTATATTCTTCATCTGATAAAACTTGATTTTTCACAAGTTTTGTATCTTTAGGATCAATAACTACAAAAGCACTATAGTATATGACTTTTTCAATATTTTTGTTAGTAATATCTAAAATGAGACTTATTCTGCTTGGGACTCCTCTAAAATACCAAATATGTGAAACTGGAGAAGCGAGTTCAATGTGCCCCATTCTTTCACGTCTGACTTTACTTGTTGTAACTTCAACACCACACTTATCACAAATCACACCTCTATAGCGAACTTTTTTATATTTTCCGCAATGACACTCATAATCTTTTGTAGGTCCAAAAATTCTTTCACAAAACAAACCATCACGCTCAGGTTTTTGTGTTCTATAGTTTATGGTTTCTGGCTTAGTGACTTCACCCTTAGACCATTCTTTAATCTTCTCTGGGGAAGCAAGTGAAATTTGTATTGCATCAAAACTATTTATTTCAACCATGATCTCTCTCCTTTATTATTCCTTATCTTCATCATCTTCATTTGATGAATCCTTATTTGTTTCCTTTTGTTTCGCTTCTAATTCTTCAAGTTTTTTCATTTCTTCTTTAATCCAATCAGACTTTGAATCATCAAAATCGGATTTAGTATTTTCTAGGTCCATCAAGTCAATAGGAGGTTCCCCAAATATATCATCATCTTCCTCTAATGGATCATCAAAAATTAAGTTATCCATATTTAAATCTAGCGTTCCAGTGCCAGCTTCAATATCACTGTCACCTAAAAATGTTTTCATATCATGTTCGCCACCGACGAATAAATTATCAGAATTAATATCATCTAGAGATAAAACATCAAAGTCTGCATCTTTGATGTCAGTATAAGGTCTTATCATTATATCATCAGAATCATCATCTATATCAGAATATTGAACTTCTTCAGAATCGCCAGTTAATAGTTTTACATCTAGGCATAAACTTTGTAACTCTTTTCTTAAAACTTTAAAGCTTTCTGGTAATCCAGGACTTGCTTCACCAGTAGATTTTACTATGCTGTTATATGCTTTTTGCCTTCCCATAACATCATCCGATTTAATCGTCACTAACTCTTGCAATATATTCGCTGCTCCATATGCTTCAAGTGCCCAAACTTCCATTTCACCAAAACGTTGTCCACCAAATTGTGCTTTACCCCCTAATGGTTGTTGAGTTACCAATGAATATGGTCCAACACTTCTAGCATGAATCTTATCATCGACCAAATGGTTTAATTTCAACATATACATATAGCCAACAGTTGCAGCATTTTCAAATACTTCTCCTGTTCTACCATCATATACTTTAACTTTCCCGTCAACATACTCATTACCATTTTCGTCTTTATGTGTAATTCCATGTTTTATAAAAAGATCTTTAATGTCATTTTCTGTAGCACCATCAAAAACTGGAGTTGCAACTTTGACACCCATTTTATTTGCAACCAAACCTAAATGCACTTCTAAAACTTGTCCTAAATTCATACGGCTTGGAACACCAAGTGGATTTAACACAATGTCTAGTGGAGTTCCATCTTCTAAAAATGGCATATCTTCCTTAGGTAAAACTCTAGATATAACACCCTTATTACCATGACGGCCTGCCATTTTATCGCCGACGCCAATTTTTCTTTTTTGTGCTAGGTATACTCTAACCAACTGATTTACCCCTGGTGGTAATTCATCTTTATTTGCTCTTGTAAATACCTTTACATCAACAACAATTCCACCTGCCCCATTTGGAACTTTTAAAGAAGCATCTCTAACTTCTCTAGCTTTATCTCCAAAGATAGCTCTTAAAAGTTTTTGTTCTGGGGTAAGTTCAGTTTCTCCTTTAGGAGCAACCTTTCCAACCAAATAATCGCCTGCTCTAACTTCTGCACCAACTCTTACTATTCCATATTCATCTAGATTCTTTAGCAATTCTTCGCTGACATTTGGAATATCTCTTGTGATTTCTTCTTCGCCAAGTTTTGCAGCAACAGTTCTACTTTCTATTTCATGTTTTTCAATGTGGATTGATGTGAATACATCGTCCTTAACCAAATCTTCACTAATCAAAATTGAGTCTTCATAGTTGAAGCCTTCCCAAGACATGAATCCAACTAATACATTCCTACCTAATGCAAGCTCACCGTTATCAACACTAGGACCATCTGCTATTATTTGACCCTTTTTGACTTTATCACCAACATTAACATTCGGCTTTTGATTTAAACAAGTTCCTTGGTTACTCCTTGCAAACTTTTCTAGTTGATATTCTTTTTCACCATCTTTATTTTCTACAGCTATAAAATCAGCACTTACGTAAGTTACTACACCATCTTCTTGGGCAATAACACAAACTCCGCTATTAAGAGCTACTTTATGCTCCATCCCTGTGCCAACTATTGGAGCCTCTGGTCTAATTAGTGGAACAGCTTGACGTTGCATGTTTGAACCCATAAGAGCACGGTTTGCATCGTCGTTTTCCAAGAAAGGTATCAAAGATGTTGCTATTGAAACTAATTGTTGTGGATTAACGTCCATATAATCAACTTCATCTCTTCCCACTTCAATAACTCTGTCGAGGAATCTACATGTAACTCTTTCATTGATAAGCCTTTGATTTTCATCTAGAGGCTCATTTGCTTGAACAATGTAGTAATTGTCTTCTTCATCTGCCGTCATATATTCGACTTTATCAGTAACAACACCTGTCTTTTTGTCAATCTTTCTATATGGGGCTTCAATAAAACCATATTCATTGATTCTTGCATATGAAGATAACGATGTTATTAAACCGATGTTTTGTCCTTCTGGAGTTTCAATTGGACACATTCTTCCATAATGAGAGTGGTGAACGTCACGAACTTCCATTCCTGCACGCTCTCTATTAAGACCACCAGGTCCCAATGCTGATAACTTACGCTTATGAGTAAGTTCTGCAATTGGATTTGGTTGATCCATAAATTGTGACAGTTGAGAGCTTCCAAAAAATTCTCTCAAAGCACTAGATACTGGTCTAATGTTGATTAACGATGCTGGCGTTGCTTCATCTGGGTCTTGTGATAACATTCTTTCTCTAACAACTCTTTCAAGTCTTGACATTCCAACACGCAATTGATTTTGCAATAATTCACCAACTGAACGTACTCTACGGTTTGATAGATGGTCAATGTTATCTGCAACATATAGACCATAACGCATATTTAAGTTGTAACTAATAGTTGCAATAATATCCTCAAGAGTTATAGTTCTTACTACCAATAAATGTGCATTTTCTTTTAAAGCTTCATGTAGTTTCTCTTTTGAGTCAGTATGTTTTTCTAAAATGTCTTTCAAAACAGGATAATAAACTATTCCATTGCTTACACCAATTTCAACTGGATCGAAATCCTCAACAAACATTCTAATATCAACAGTACTATTTCCTATAACTTTAGTCGTTCTATTTTCATCAACCTTGATTAGCACTGCATTTATAGGAGCATTTTGAATAATCTTAGCCATTTCTTTAGATATTTCTTGTCCTGCTTCGACTAAAACTTCACCATCTGGAGAAACAATATTATTTGCTGCTATCTTCCCAGATATTCTATTTGCGAGTGATAAATGTTTATTGAATTTATATCTTCCAACCTTTGCTAAATCATATCTTCTTCTTTCGAAGAGTAAATTCTTTAACAAATTCTCAACACCAGCTTCAGTTTCTTGCTCACCTGGCTTGATTTTGAAAAAAGCTTCTCTTTTAGCACTTGCAGAATTATCAATGTTTCCATCTTTTTCTAATGTTTTTAAAATCATTGGATCATTATCAAATAATTCTTTGATATCTTCATTTGAATCAAAACCCAGTGCTTTTAAAAATATAGTTGAACTAATTTTTCTCGCTCTATCTACACGAACTGATAGTACATCATTAGCATCTTGTTGAAATTCTAGCCATGCTCCACGACTAGGAATAATTTGAGTATCAAACCTTTCCTTTCCATGTTTGTCTAGTTTGCCTTTGCCAGTATAAACACCAGGGCTTCTAACTAATTGGCTAACAACAACTCTTTCTGCGCCATTGATAACAAATGTTCCATTATCTGTCATCCTTGGGAAATCCCCCATAAAGACCTCAGACTCTTTCATTTCGCCAGTTGCATTATTTGTCAATCTGACTTTCGCTTTCATTGGAATGGTATAAGTTTGATCGCGTTCTTTGCATTCTTGTAGAGAATATTTGCATTCTCCGTCAACCTTATAACTTAAAAACTCCAAAGAAAATTTGTTCCCTATGTCGATTATAGGTGAATAATCATCAAAAACTTCCTGCACGCCTGTTGCAATGAAGTTTTCATAAGAGCTTTTTTGCACTTCAATAAGATAGGGAATATCGATAACATTCTTAATTTTACCAAAAGAAAGTCTCTCTGTATTTCCCCTCTTTACAATATGGGTTGTTTGGGTCATCGGCTAAATCTCCTTAAAAAAATAAAACTTTTTGTCGTTTATCATAAAATAACACTTTAATATTTAAAAACTCCTAATCTTTTTTGTGCCAAAAACTGATGTTTTCTCTTAAATTTTAGACATTTTAGCATATTGTAGTATTTTTCACGCATAATACGACATTTTACAATAATAACAGTATATGTCAACGTTGTCAATTAAAATAATGAGATAATTATTAAATTTATATATAATATTTTATAAGACATAAAAAAGCAATTTTTATTCTATTTTTGTAAAACAAAATTGCAACGACAATATCTTATCACTTTTAGATGGTATATGTCATTTAAAATACCATAAAAACATTTCAAAGTTAATTCTCAGAGTAAGTGCAACTTTTGAGTCAGCCCTCGAAAAGTTTGTCAAAGTAAATGCAACTTTCAAAGTTTTTCATTTTGCAATATACTTTCTTTTATGCGGTTCCGCAAATATCAAAGGGGACAATGTTGCAAAACAACAAATTGCACTTACTCCTAAGCTTCTCGCTGGTAAAATTCATTTGCACTTAATATTAGATGACTTAACAATCAAAATGCAAAGGAGTTAATTTCAGAAGTAACTGCGCACTCATCAGCAAAAAGAAGATAGAAGCCTTCTAAATTATGCAATAAGTCTATTTTTATTTATAAAACTAAGCTATTTTTTTTTGCCTTTCAACAAAAAGACATTATCAACTGGAACACTAAATATAAAGCCTATGCCAGACTTTTCGCAATCTCCAACTATATTCCTAACTTCTGCTACAACTTGTGCAATTCTTGATTGCTCTAAAACCGTTATTATTGTCTTTGAATAACCGCTATCTTCAGGGTCAGGTTGAGAAAACAAATTACCAAAACCCATGGAAGAACCTAAATCTGAACTACCAAGCACAGCTTGAGCCATGCCTTGACTATCTAGCATTGTTGCTCCGCGTACTTTTAATTTTAACAACCCTTCAAGGATCTCTTGTGTATAACGTGTTTCCCTAATAATTATAAATAATGCTCTCATATCCTTTTACCTCGTATAATAATGTTGTCTGAATTTAACCATTATAAATGGTTAGCAACATTACTCCTGAATATAGTTTGTATTTGTCATAATTGACACTATATCTCATTATTGTTTTTTATGCTTATCATGTGAAGAAATATCACAAGTTACTTCTTTTATAATACCTTTTTTTTCTAAAAGTCCCTCTACTTCAATATATAATGGCTCTAACTCTCCTAATGCTTCCTCACCATCTAAAAACTCACATTTTTCGCCGATTTTTTCATCTTCTATTAAAGCATCTTTAGTACTCTCTACAGTAACACTAGAGATTTCATCTATCAAAGCATCTATGGCTCCCTCTTCAACAGCCACAACATTAGCATGATTTTTTAGTTTTGAAACAATTGAAGTTTTTGAGGGTTGTTCGTCCTTTTGTTTTTGATAGTCATCTGGATCTTCACTTTCTTGTTGCAAAAATCTATCTGCACCCCCAATTTCACCAGCTTTTGAAATTGCAATTTTAGAAAATATTGGACCAAGTGTTTCATAAAATAATATACTTACCATAATTATTGTAGAAGCAGCAATATAAAGCTCTTCAAAGCCTTGGGTTGATGCTAAAACTACTAATAAACCAATAGATATTCCACCTTGTGGCAGTAATGCAAGTCCCGTGTAAAGAGCTACGGCTTTACTCTCTTTTGCTATTTTAGCTCCTACAAATGCTCCTAAATATTTTCCTACTGCTCTTGCAACAATGAAAACAATGCCTGCAAATCCTACATATTTCAACACGCCTAAATTTAAACTTGCTCCGGCAAATGTAAAAAATAAAACATAAAATGTAGCAACCATATCATTTAAAGCATCAAAAGTTCTCTTGGGTTTTCTAGCAAGATTTGCTATAAAAGTACCCATAACAATATTTGCAAGTAATGGAGAAAAAGTTATAATCCACAAGTTTGATAAAATCTTTGATAATCCTACTATTAGTAAAATTGCAGAAATAATTAACACTTGAATATCATCTCTTGCTTTATCATATCTTTTAGCAAGCACAACTAAAACAACTCCAAAAAATACACCCATCCCTACGGAGCAAACTATTTCTATAATTGGCAAAAATATCATCAAAACTGTGCTCATTTGAGTAATCCCCATAAGTATCTTTGCTACTGCTAAAGCTATCCCAAAAGTAATAATTCCAAATATATCATCTAACGCAGTAATTCCAACAACACGCATTGAAACTGGACCATATGCCCTATATTGTCTCATTACCATCAATGTTGCAGCAGGCGCTGTAGCTGCAGCCATTGCACCAAGCACTAACGAAAAAGCAAGCTTTTCTTTGCCTACCATCATGGTTCCATTTGTATGTTTTTGTGGCACGAAATATACCAACAATGCTACCAACACAATTGCAAATAAGCTTTCAAAAAAGGTCATAATAAAAACAGATTTACCCATTTTTTGTACAGATTTTTTTGTAAACTCTGCACCGATACTAAAAGCAATAAAGGCTATTGTTAATTCGCTGATAAAACTAAATGCCTTAGCATTTTCTACATTTATAAAGCCCCCATAATTTTTAAAAATCAAGCTTAAAGAAGGGCCTAAAAGTAAGCCTACAATCACATAACCAGAAACATTTGGTAAATGCAACTTTTTTGCTAATTTTCCTCCCCAAAAGGCTAGGAAAATTGCCACACCTGCTTTAAACATTAGAGAACCTAATAAATCAATAGAATCTATCATCCGACCACCCACCACTTACTATTAAAACCATTTTAAAATTTTATAAATATACTAATCACATATTAAATTAAACTCTAGATATAATCAAGTAAAAAGCCTTATTTACTATCATAACACATAAAAAGCGCCATTATAAAACGGCGCTCATTTAGTTTAGTAAAATTAATCAAACTTCAATTTGAAAATTAAAAACAAAAATTTGAACAGTATTTAATTGATAATTATTTTTCTTTTCCTTTTAACAAGAATATATTGTCAACTGGCACACTAAACATAAAACCTATCCCAGTTTTTTCGCAATCTCCAACTATTTCTCTAACTTCTGCCACAACTTCTGCAACTTTTGATTCTTCTAAAACCGTTATTATTGTCTTTGAATAACCACTATCTTCGGGATCCGATTGAGAAAATAATTGACTTAAACCCATTGAAGAATATAAATCTGAATTACGAAGCACTGCTTGAGCCATTCCTTGGCTATCTAGCATTGTTGCTCCTCTTACCTTCAATCTTAAAAAACCCTCAAGTATCTCTTGTGTATAACGTGTTTCTCTAATAATGATAAATAATGCTCTCATATCCTTATCCTTTCTAAATACAGTTTATATTTGTCATAACTGACCCTGTATCCCTTTTAAAAATTATATTTTTTATTCATTAGGCTTATCATAAGGTGGCACATCACAAGTAATGTTAGGCTGAACACCTTCCTTTTCTATAAGCACTTGTGCTTCAACATGTAATAAATCCAAGTTTTTTAATGCCTCTTTACCTTCTATATGCTCAAGTTGGCTATTGTTTTTTTCGAGATTGTCTAATTTTTCTTTATTTTCTAAAGATTCTAATTCAATTTTAACATTATTTTCTATAGTATTGTCTATAAGTGCATTTTTACCTTTCTTCTTTTTAAAAAAATGAGAAGTTGTTTTATGTTTCTCTTCTTTAGGTTGTTGATAATCGTCAGGATCTTCAAATCCATGTTCTAAAAACCTATCTGCTCCACCAATTTCACCTGCTTTTGAAATAGCAAACTTTGAAGCTAATGGACCTAAAGTTTCATAAACCAATATACTTGCCATAATTATTGTAGCAGCAGCTTTGTATAAATCTTCAAGCCCTTTAGTTGTAGATAAAACAACCAATAAGCCAATTGCAACACCTCCTTGTGGAAGTAATGCAAAACCTGTATAAAGAGTTACGGCTCTACTTTCTTTAGCAATTTTAGCACCAAGGAATGCACCCAAGTATTTCCCTAAAGCTCTTGCTACAATGAATACAATTCCTGCAATACCAACATATTTTAGTATTGCCAAATCTAAACTAGCGCCTGCAAACGTAAAAAACATAATAAAAAACACAGAAACAAAGTCATTTAAAGCATCAAAGGATCTTTTGGGTTTTTTGGCAAGGTTAGCTATCATTGTGCCTATTACAATATTTGCTAGCAATGGCGAAAACGAAAACATGCCTTTTGATAAATCAGAAAGCATAGTTGTTAATCCGACAGTTAATAAAATTGTAGAAATAATCAATACTTGAATATCATCCCTTGCTTTATCGTATTTTTTAGCAAGGAAAAGTAAAGCTGAACCAAAAATAAAACCTAATAAAATAGAGCCAATTATTTCAATAAGTGGTATAAATACTAGCAAGGCAACATGCATTCCTTCAGTAACACCAAGTAATATTTTTGCAACAGCAACTGCAATACCAAAAGAAACTATTCCAAATATATCATCTAACGCAGTTATTCCGACTATTCTCATTGAAACTGGTCCGTGTGCTCTATATTGTCTCATTACTAACAATGTTGCAGCAGGTGCAGTTGAAGCTGCCATAGCACCAAGAATTAATGAAAATGCGAGTTTTTTCGATCCTTGCATAACTGAGCCATCTGCATTTTTTTGTGGTACAAAATATAATAATACCGCTACCAATACAACTGCAAACAAGCTTTCTAAAAAAGTCATAATAAAGACAGATTTTCCCATCTTTTTCACAGATTTTTTTGTAAACTCTGCGCCTATGCTAAAAGCGATAAAAGCAACAGTTAATTCACTAATGAATTTAAGACTCTCCGCATCTTGAGCATTTATAAATCCACCGTAACCTTTAAAAATCAACCCTAGTGAAGGCCCTAAAAGTAAGCCTACAACAACATATCCAGTTACATTGGGCAAATTTAATTTTTTTATTATTTTACTTCCAAGAAAAGCTAAAAATATAGCAACTCCTACCTTAAACATTAAAGAGCCTGCTAATGTGTTAAAATCCATATCCGACCACCCGCCACTTAAATATAAATTAAATGTTATTCCTGAACTTTTTATAAGTCAAGCACATAACTATGTTTCTATTTTATTTAAACTCACTGCTGCAAAAGCTATAATTGCTTTACTTTCCCCAGCAAGCCCTAATTTCTCGTTAGTTTTAGCAGCAATTCCAATATCGCTCACTTTAACTTTTAATAAATTTGCAAGTTTAACTTTCATAATTGGAATATAATCTGCAAGTTTTGGTTCTTCTAAAATTACCGTAAGACTTACATTGTTAATTTTATAACCTTTTGAATGACATATTGTCATAACTTCAGATAATAAAATAGTACTATCAATTCCAAAATATTTTCTATCAGTATCTGGAAAATGAGAACCAATATCAAGCGAACCAATACCAGTTAAAATTGCATCTATAAGAGCATGAATTAACACATCACCGTCTGAATGAGCTAAAGCTCCCAAATGATAATCTATTTCTATACCACCAATCACTAATTTCCTACTGGGAACTAATTGATGTATATCATATCCAAAACCAATATTTCCTTCAATTTGTTTAATTGTTTCAATCATTTTATCCTCTAAAATTAAACCTACAATATCAGCATTATATCATATATGAAAGCACATTTGACATTTAAAGCCCTGAAAGTATATCATACGAGTATAGATATTTGTACAATTTAGCTACACTACAAGGAGAATTATTATGAAAATTTTATTATTACAAGATTTAAGTGGAAAAGGAAAAAAGGGTGAAATTGTTGATGTTAATGATGGATATGCAAAAAATTTTTTAATTCCTAAAAAAATTGGTGTTGAAGCGACTAAACAAATCTTAAGTGAATTAGAACAAAAAAACAAAAAAGAAGCAAGATTAAAAGAAGAAGAGCGTCAAGCCGCTATTGAATTTACAAAAAAATTAAATGGATTTGCTATTGATATTCCTGTAAAAACAAATCAAGAAAAACTTCATGGTAGTGTTACTACAATTGACATTTCTAAGGCACTATCAGACGCAGGATTTCAAATTGATAAACGTTCAATTCAACTAAAAGCTCCAATCAAAAATCTAGGTCCTCATACTGTTGATATAAGAACTTATGCAAACATGAATGCTGTTATCACTGTGAATGTTATCTCAGAATAAAAAATATAAAAAACTCAATTAAAGGGAGTTGCAAAATAGCAACTCCCTTTTTTGTTTGTAAATAAGATTATTATTTAACTTCTGCTGTACCGCCAGCTGCTTTAATTTTTTCGACGATTTCGTTTGCTTCTTCTTTAGATACACCTTCTTTTAATGGCTTTGGTGCTCCATCAACAAGACCTTTTGCATCGACAAGTCCAAGACCTGGCAAAATTTCTCTAACAGCTTTAATAACAGCGATTTTATTTGCGCCTGCTCCTGTTAGGATTACATCAAATTCTGTCTTTTCTTCTTCTGCTTCTGCTACTGGGCCTGCTGCTGCGCCTGCCATCATCATTGGAGCTGCTGCACTTACGCCAAACTCTTCTTCTATAGCTTTTACAAGCTCATTTAGTTCCATAACTGATAATTTTTTTATCTCTTCTATAAAATTTTTAATATCTGCCATTTTATTTTTTCTCCTTATTAATTGTTTATTTTCTACTTTTGTAGATAATCATTTATTTTTTATTGTTATATTACGCTTGCTTTTGTTCTGCTACTGCATTTAAAGCTCTTGCTAAACCAGACAATGGTGCAATCAATAGACTTGCTATTTGTGTAATTAAACCTTGTCTTGATGGCATTGAAGCTAGTGCCATACATCCTTTGTTATCGATGTATTTGCCCTCAACCATACCACATTTCATTTCCATCTTTTTAAAAGCTGCTGCTTTTTCTTTAACAACTTTTGCTGGTGCATATACTTCATCTGTTGCAATTAATGCTATTGCTGTAGGGCCAACTAATGCATCATCAAATTCTTTGTACCCTAAGTCGTTTAATGCAATTTTGAGAAGTCTATTTTTGTAAACTTTATACTCTACATTATTATCTCTAAATGCTGCTCTCATTTCAGTATCCTGAGCTACAGAAATTCCCTTGTAATCTACTAAAACAAAAGCTTGAGCATCTTTCAATTTACCCTTAATTTCTGCTACCACTTCTTTCTTTTGATCTTGAAATTTTGACATATTAACCTCCTCTATATTTTAATTGCTCCGTCCCAAAAGAAACGGAGCAATAAAATCGCCTTTCTGTTTCTTCTGCGTTTGATATTAAGCCCTTAAGCACAAACGGTCTTGGAAGGATGTTTAATTGTAATGTTATTGTAACTAAGCAACAAATTAGTGTCAAGTATTATTGCTTAATTTATATTTTTAATTAGTCTGGTTTTTTGTAGGAAACCTTGACACCAGGCCCCATAGTTGATGATAGGACTGTACTCTTTATATATGTACCTTTAGCTGCAGCTGGCCTTGCTTTAATAATAGCATTCATTAACACTGCAAAGTTTTCAAACAACTTGTCTTCACCAAAAGATTTTTTACCTATTATACAGTGAACTATTCCAGTTTTGTCTACTCGATATTCAACTTTACCACTCTTAATGTCAGCTATAGCCTTAGTAACATCCATAGTTACTGTGCCACTTTTGGGAGTTGGCATTAAACCTTTGGGTCCTAAAAGTTTTCCTAGTCTTCCAACTTTTCCCATCATATCTGGAGTTGTTACACAAGTATCAAAATCAAACCATCCAGCTTGAATCTTTTCAATCATGTCATCATCACCAACGAAATCTGCACCAGCTGCCCTAGCTTCATCAGCCTTTTCGCCTTTAGCTATAACTAAAACTCTAACAGCTTTACCAGTACCGTGGGGCAATACTACAACACCTCTAACTTGTTGATCAGCATGACGTGGATCAACACCTAATCTAACAGAAACTTCTATCGTTTCGTCAAATTTTGCTTTTGCTGTTTGCAAAACGATGCCCATACCTTCTTTTGCATCATATACATTTAGCTTTTCATACAACTTTAATGACTCTCTATATGCTTTTCCTCTTTTCATGACAAACCTCCTACTTCACTACCTTAACGCCCATGCTGCGTGCTGTTCCTGCTACCATTTTCATAGCGGTTTCAACATTTGCTGCATTTAAATCAGGCATTTTTTGTTCTGCAATTTCTCTTATTTGAGCTTCAGTAATCGTAGCGACTTGAGTTGTCTTCGAATTAGCACTGCCACTCTCAATCTTGCATGCTTTTTTAATCAAAACTGCTGCTGGGGGAGTTTTTGTGATAAAAGTAAAAGAACGATCTGCGAAAATCGTTATTACGACTGGAATGATAAGACCAATTTGATTTTTTGTCTTATCGTTAAACTCTTTTGTAAAACCAGGAATATTGATTCCATATGGTCCAAGAGTCGAACCAACAGGTGGTCCAGGTGTTGCCTTACCTGCTGCAAGTTGCAATTTTACTACTGCCGTAATTTTTTTTGCCATAGCCCATATCCTCCGTGACTACAAGGTACATACGAATAACACTGAAATATTTTGCTATTCTCCCATATGACTTTGATTATACCAAAGCTCTGCGGCTTTGATATATTGGTCATTTTTGACTTTTCTTCATACTTAGAAGCTTATCCCCTAAAGTCTTTGGTTTGCTAAAATTCTAGCTATTAATTTGTTTTAGGTGTTACCGACACCTAGCGGATATATTACAATAACCCAATGGTTATTATTTCTCAAAATAAGATTAGTTGATAACCTCAACTTGGTTAAAATCTAAATCTATAGGCGTCTCTCTACCAAACATTTGAACCATAACTCTAATCTTCTCTTTCTCAGAGCTAACATTGTCAACTACACCTAAGAAGGACTCTAGCGGACCAGATACTATTCTAACATTGTCTCCAACTTTTACATTGAGTTCTTCAATAGTAACCTTTTCTAATCCCATTTTTTTCACTTCTTCATTTGTCAATGGAAGAGCCTTACCTTGTGGCCCAACGAAACCAGTTATTCCTTTTGTATTTCTTACAATATACAAAATTTTATCTGATAAAATCATTTTAATAAAAACGTAGCTAGGGAATTTTTTTCTCTCAACAACTTTTCGCTTCCCATCTTTTTCTACCATTTCTTCTTTAGTTGGAATAGCAATTTCAAAAATTTCATCTTGAAGATTATTATTATCAATCATGCTCTCTAAACTTTGCTTAACAGCTTTTTCATGAGTTGAATAAGTATGCACAACATACCATTGAGCAAGTTCTTCTCTAGAAACTTTAGCGGTTTCCTCTACAACTTCTTCACGATTTAACTCTTGCTCACTTTGATTTACATTATTAATATCTTCTTTACTCATCTATACTACCAACTTTATATAATGTGTTTTTTAATTAACTGCCTGCTTTCCCTACTAATAATCTTAATAACGCACTTAGACCTGCGTCAAAAGCAGTTATAATTATTAGGAAAAATAAGACTACCATTAAGACCACACCTGTATTAGCCCAAACACCTTTTACTTTTTGAGTGCTTCTCCATGGTGGCCAAGTTACAAGTTTTAATTCAGCTTTTAACCCTTTAAAGAAAGCTGCTATTTTCTTTCCTGGGTTTTCCTTTTCAATGACAACTTTACGTCCACCCCTAGTAGAAACCCTTTGCTTGGTTTGTTTTCTAGGTCCAGATTTTTGGGTACGACTTTTAGTAGAAGCAGTATCATCTTTTACTTCCACTTCACCTATATCAATTAAATCCTTCTTTTTTGCCATTATATACTCCAGACTAACAAGCTACTCTTTTTATTTTGTTTCTTTATGAACAGTATGTTTTTTGCAAAACCTACAATACTTACTCATTTCAATTCTATCAGGAGTAGTTTTCTTGTTTTTCATTGTATTATAATTTCTTTGTTTGCACTCTGTACATGCAAGAACTATTCTTTCACGCATTGTTTTTTACCTCCAATGCAACTTTGTTGTCAAAAAAATACACCTTTTCGTTTCGGTGCTTGTATAATATATCACTACAAGCAGTTATTGTCAACTACTTTCTAAACTCTATTTATGTATGAAACTTATTAAATTTAGAAAATTTTATGATTTATTTTTTTCTAAAAATTTCATTACATCTCCAACTGTCTTGAGTTTTTTGATGTCATCATCTTCAAAAATGACATCAAAATCAATTTCAACTGTCATGACCATTTGCATAAGGTCTATACTATCTGCTTTTAGGTCTTCTACTAATCTTGTGGCTGCTGTTATGTTACTAGTATCTATATCCAATTGATCTTTTAAAATGGCTTTTAATTTATCTAACATAATTTTTATCCTCTTTGACACCTTTTTATCAAAACATTTATTGTTTTTTGTTTTGACTACAGTTTTAATGATATAACAAAACTCAAGTTTCCTCAAGTGATAGGAGCATTTTCATGCAAACATCGATTGAATCTAAAAATCTACAAGTTTCCTCAAGTGATAGGAACATTTTCATGCAAGCATCAATTGAATCTAAAAACTACAAAATTCCTTTTTGTGTAATATCTTTTATTAATAGCTAAATAAAAACGGGGCTTTTGTTGCCCCGCTTAAACTATACTTTATGAGAGATTAAAGTGTTTTTAATTATTCAGCTGAAATTATATATGTCTTATTTGCTGGATCATCACGCTCTATCATATATGCATTCTTCCTTGCAAAGAATGGAATAATAAATAGCACAATTGATGCCACAAGGGCAAAACCTAGCGCCCATTTACCCATTATGGTTGCTGGAGATGCTTCTAATGCAAAAAATGCTCTAGTATTCATAGCTCTAGCATCTATTGGCACTTCAGCATTGCTCATTATTAATAACCCTACAAACATCAAAGCTGTTACTATGATGTTTAAAAAAGCAAGAACACTAAATGATCTAGGAGATTTCTTTGTGAAAAATCTAAGCAGATATTTAAATGCTAATAGAACGAAGAATACAACCACTATTATTGACAAAAATGGCAATGCATAAACAACTATCTTGCCAAAAGTGTCTCCACTTTTTTCTGCAATTATCGAACCATAGGGCGTAGTACTATCTAAATTAAACACATTATCTACTGCACTAATCAACTCAATTCCATTTGCTTTAAAAGCTTCTCTTGCTGAGTTTTCTTGGAATGCCACAACTGCAAATAGTAAAAATACTATCAGCGCAACAAGTGCTATCACAAATGCCGTAAAACTTATAGGTCTATATGGTTTCTTTATATAAACTGGAGCCTTTGGCGCACCTTCTGGTTCAACTGGCCTTGAATATGGGTCATATTGAAGCATAGGTTGATTTTGTGTTGTATAAGGCACCAATGCTATAGGTTGTACTATAGATGGCATTTGCACTATAGATGATGGTGTTGGAATTGCATTGTTGGTATTTGCACCAACTGAACTTAGTTCAGGCTTCGAATCGCCTACACAATACAACGAACCATCAGGACCTGCTACGGGTTGATTTGTAGGAATTGGTGGTAATTTAAATCCTAACTGACTTTCATCAACAGGAACCCATCTTCCATAATCAACCATACTATTGTTGTTATTATTTTTATCCATCTCAATGCCCTCCTCTATGCTTCATTATCCTCTTGAGCACTAAATGGAACAAAGGCCACTGGCGATACTATTGGAGCTAATTGAACAATACTTGCTGGCTTAGCTATAGGCATCGGCGCACTAACTGGCTGTGGTCCATAATGCATTATGGGAGTATATACCCTTCCATACTCATCTACAGATGAATATGTCGGTAATCCCATTGGCATGCCATTTGGTGCCACATGAAAGGCACTGGTATTTGGCATAGGCATCGATTGTGATGGTGCTTGCGCTATAGGATATGCCGAATCTTGCAATTGTCTTGTCGGCACATTTGAGCGCTGTAAACCGTCATGTATCGGCTCTTTTCTTCGTCTAAATCTTTTACACATTAATCTCTTCCTCTCTGTATGTTTTTTAGAAATTTAACTTTCTATTTTTTTGCTTTTGGGGCATTTTTTGCTGCGAAAGCTATTATTAATGTTAAAGCAGCAATACCAACCAAAATATAGAATCCAATTTGAATTTGAACTGTATCAGCTTTAATTAATCCTACTACTAATCCTACTAATGCTCCAATGAAAGCAAGGCATGCGCCTAACTTAGCAAAAACAGTTGCGCCTTTTTTAAATAGTCCAAATAATGAACCTAAAAGTACTATTACTGCACCTACTGCTACAACCAATACTGCTATTGGCATTATCATAGCTTCACCAAATTCTGCACCAGCTATCATATCATTAAAGAAATTAATAATCATATCTAAGCCTGATGTTTCGCCTGTCATTAGTAGAAAGCTTTGGTTCAAAAATTTTCCTACTACAATTAATGCAATTGAAAGGAGTGAAAGAATAATCAAAATTATTGCCGCTGCACTAACTTTTTTCTTCTTTTTAGTTTCTACTGAAGCTACTGGAGCTGGAGCATATCCATATCCATAGTCTTGATAACCATATCCACCATAATAACCTTGATCATATGCACCTGCACTTGCTTGATATGAAGAATCACCATAAGCTGGAGCGGCTACATCATAAGCTGCACTTGCTGCTTGTGCTTGTGCATCATAGTATGGGCCTCCATCATATTGTTGTTCTTCTTCCCACATATACAACTCTTGTTGTTGTGTTGAATAAGGAACAAATGCAATTGGCTGTATAATTGGGTTGAGTTGTAATGGTTTAGATGGCCTTCTTGCTGGTCTTGGTAGACCTGGTTGTGGTTGTCCTTGTGCTGGAACAGCATTAACTTGGACAGCTTTTTCTTTGTTTTTATCTTTCTTTGCCATTTTAAAGTCCTCCTTTGGCATTATTTCCTAATAAAAATCGTCGCTATAATCATAATCTTCATTATAATCATCAACACCTTCTCCAGCATATGGATCTCCGCCAAATGCCCCTTGCGAATCAGTATAAGGAACAATTGGAACTGGTTGTACAGCTGGAGTTAATTGAATAAAATCGTTAGGTCTTGCAATTGGAACTGGTCCTGTCGTATTCAAGACTCTGAAAGTATATGTCTTTCTTGACATTTGCATCCCTTCATTTTGTAAATCTTTCTTTTTGTTTTTTCTAGACATTTTCCACCTCTATTAAATATCCTAAATCTATCTATCAAAAATACTATATGGCACTTTCTTTTTTGTAAAGAAGGATAAAACTAGGATTGCTACTGGAGCCACCGCAAAGACTAGGAGTGGTATTCCTCCTACGGCAGTTAAATCTGCCAATTGACCTTCTTCAACTTCGACTTCTTCTTCTGGCACAGGAGTAAAACTACCAGTTAAAAACTCAACAATTCTAGAAAAGTCTATTATGCTAGTCACTTCGCCAGTTTCTGAATCTTTTGTAGGTAATCCTTGGCGTATTCCTGAAGCTGCTATTCCACCAAGTAAAGTAAGAACTCCAACAACTAGCAATAAAATTGCCATTATCGTAAAGCCTCTAAAAATACGTCTTCCAAACAAGGCAAAAAAGGCTAACAATAATATTAAAAGCGCTAAAACTACTCCTACTGCTAATACTATTGGAAAATAGGTTACAGCCATGGTGCCAATTGAAAACATTGTATCTTCAGCTGCAACTTCACCTCTTTCATCTACAACTGGCGTTTCTTCTGATTCCTCACCTTCAGCATCCCCACCTTCTTCTTCACCTGCCAAATATAAGCTACTTGTAGCTGCAGGATTTTCTTCAGCTTCTGGCTCACCTTCCGTGTCAGCATTTTCAGATGCAGCACCATTTATAGTGTCTATCTCTTTCATTAAATTATCATAATATGGTGATTTAGAGGCTCCATCTGCATCTACTTGTGGTTTTTTCAATAATTTACCAATAGAACCATAAATCATATCATCAAGACCGATAAAAACACTCTTATCTTCATATTCTTGGATTATAGGATTGCCATCTTCATCAAGCTCATCAGTTGCTTGCTCTTCTCTCAAAGAAATTGGTGTCCTATCTGGTTCAATCAAAATGGATGTGAAATTTGGTAATATTTTAAGGAAACTTAAAGCAAAAACTGCAAGCCACACCAATGCAAAAACCATAATGAAAAAACAAATGCCTCTTTTCATTATGAAAAAATATTCCCGCTCTTTCCTTCTATTCTTTTTAACAGGAATAGGTTCAGGTCGTCTTGGCACAGGTCTTTGACCTGTTGGTCTTGGGGTTCCAGGACGCACAGGGTAAGGCCTTCCTACTCCAGGTGCTGGTCTTACTCCGCCACGATACGGTTGAATTGGTTTTGCTTGTTTTGCCATGCTAGTAAATCTCTCCTAATCTATATATAATAAATTATTATATTATTATATCCTTAAATAAGATTATATCAACTAATGATGAATTTTAATAAAAATCATCAAAATCATCATATTCTTCATCAAATGTTGCAAGTGGTTGCATTTGAGTTGAATAAGGAACCAATGGTATAGGCTGTACTATTGGAGTCAATTGAATAAAATCTGCTGGTGGTGCTACTGGAACTGGACCATTGTTATTAATCCTTCTCCATCTAGTCTTAAATCTTACCGGTGCTTGTGCTACCGGAGCTCCAGCAGGAGGCATAGGTGGTCCATAATTTGGATAGTTTCCTTGTGGGGGCATCCCTTGATTATAGTACCTTGGGCCAGCAGGATATTGACCTTGTGGCCTAGCTTGTAAAAGCTGTTCTTGCCTTTCTTTTTCTTTTCTTCTTTCTTTACGAGACACTATGATTTCCTCCTTTATTTCCCAAATTTCTTTTTGCTTCTAAAGCAAAATATGGATGTAATTGTAATCAATAATGGTAGTCCTATAAGCACCAATGCTCCGACTCCAGCTTGAATAGCTAATTCAGAATCTTTGGCGAATAGATAAATGAATTCTGATATTTTTGAAAAATCAGTACCTGCAGACCACATATATAGGAATAGGTTTATAACAACTCCTAATACTAGTAGTACAATACCGCTCAACACAAAGAATTTTCTTCTCTTTGGGGTAAATACCGATATTATCAATCTAATTAAAAATACAATTGCTACGACAGCAAAAACAGCAAGTCCTACTGGCAATCCATAAGCTGACATCTTGCCAACTGTATCTAAAGAAGCAACATTTTCCATTCTATCTGAGTAATAAACATAAACTTTTTCTTCTGCGGCCTCTTCCTCTGCCCCTGTTTCTCCTTCTTCAGCAGCCTCGGCTTCAACTGGTTTCTTTGTAAAACTTTGAACAGTTCCCATTACAATATCATCTAAACCAATGTTTTCAACCGTTGTCTCAGCCTCTTCACCTTCACCTATGGTGGTTTTCTTTACTGCAATTGATGTGTAATCTACAATTGCATCTATTCCGACATAGCTAATTGCTAAAAACGCAATCAAAACTACAACCAGTAACAAAGTCAACACAACAAAGAAATTTCTTTTTACCTTTTGTTGTCCTGCTGCTGATTGTTTTGCTTTTTTTGCTTTTTTAACTTCACTTGAATCTCTAGCTGCTTGTCTAGCTGCAAAAGGATCTGATTTAGGTTTATTTACAATCAGTGGCCCTGTGCTTCTTGCAGCATAATATGACATAAGATATGGAGAACTCATATCTCTTTCATCTACATAAAACCTATTTGCGGGAGCTTCATAAAATTGCCCTATTCCCATTTTATCTGATTTTTTTGCCATGTTTTATTTCTCCTAAATATTATATAAATCTATCTGTCTTTGCAGTTTTATATTATTCTTCTTCTTGCTCTTTTTCCATTTTTTTGATTTTTCTTCTTGTTAACACGTTTGCCTTATTGAAAAGAGCAACAATAACCAAAACCAATGCAAGAGCAGGAATTAAGTATGTTCCAATATCCGCATATTCGGTGAAGTATGCTACAAGCTCACCACTTGCTATTCCTGAGCCTTGTTCAATTAAAACTTGCTCAACTATGCCAATTAGTGCACCAGCTACTGTCAAAAAAATAAATAATGGTAAAACAAAGCCTTTAACGCTTGCTTTTCCAGTAATGAGCCTAATAATTGAACGAATAATCAAAGCAACAATTAGTATTGATGCAACTGTTAGTAAAACTGGTGGAACAAAAAATTGCCAACCTTTATATTGATAATCTGTAGGTACCGTTCCTAAAAGAACGCCCATCTCGTTAAAGCAATCAACAATTCCAAACAAATAAAATGATGCTTTATTCCCTGATTTTGTGCAAGGAGCCAAAAACATGCTAGCAACTATACCCAGTGCAATAATCAAAGTTAAAAATGCAGTAACTCTTACTCTCTTTGCTCCGGGGAACTTGGCTACTTCAGTTTTTTCTTTTTCTTCAGCTGTTACTCTATCAGCAACTTCTTGCACTTGTGCTTGAGCGGCTGCTTGTTTTTCCTTCATAATCTCAATTTCTTCTTGAGTATATGGTTGGAATCTGTAAACTTGATTTGGTCTATATTGCCACAATGGCTGTTGCGTATTTACATATGGGACCACAACAAAAGGTTGTACCGCAGCTGGCAACTGTCCGCCTGAAACTTGTGGATAACTTGCTTGAACTGGGATTGGAGCTTGGACTGGTGTATCCTCTTTAAGTTTAACATCTTCTTCTATTGGAGTTTGAGGTTGAGGTGCTGGCTTTTGTTGCTCAGGTTGAATTCTTCCAGATTGTTTTAATTTCCTAAGAGCTGCAACATACTCGCTTCTAGGTCTAGGCTTTCCGCATGTATCACACCTATCTTGCTCTATGCTATTTATGTTTCCACAAACCGTGCAAACATAAGTTATTCTTGAACGCTCTAAAGTAACTAGTGAATCTCTATCAAAACTTTTTTGTGCTTTCGACAAAGTATCTTTCATTGCGGTGTTATCGTTAGATGGCAACTCTTGCCCACACCTTGCACAATACTTGCCGTCTTCTAAATTCATTTCACCACAGTATTTGCACTTAACCATATTAGCTCCTAAAATTATTTATTAGTGTCATAATCCCTAAATTGCCCACTTATTGTATTTAATTAAAATTTTACAATAATATTATTATACAAGCAAGAGGATAAAATTACAATACTAAAATTTAAATATTATGTATCAACCAAAAACTGTCCTTTATAAGCTAAAAAGAGCTAGAAATTTTCAACTTCGCATTTGTGCAAGTTTTTATAATTATCTACTTTTAGTTAACAAAACTTTGCATTTAAGAGCCCCTTTCATTAATATTTCTTTATTATAATTATCAAAATAAATGCTGGTTTTACGATGAAAATTATTTTGATTTCACAAAATAACACTAAATAAAATTTATTTTTTATAATTTAAATTAAATAAAAAATTATCTTTCTTCACAATTGAAATTTTGGAAAAATAAAAAAACTGCCAAAGTCTAGCAGTTTTTAATTAATTGTTTGTTTGCTTAAATTTTACATTAATGAATAACTCTCTTTTAGACTTACAATACGATAAAATTGCCAAACTCCATCTACCTTTTTTGCTCTCTTGTAATATGCGCTTCTCATAAATTGATATCTTTTGTTTTCCTCACCTTCTAAAACAAATGGCTCGCCTTTTGCACCTTTGATTATTTGTCTGGAATTTTGATTTAATCTATCTGTAAAGTTTTTTACTCCCTCAACTTCATCTGTTAACAATGATTCAAAATTGTGTAACTCTACATCTACTGCATCTGCTTTGCTAACCCATTGAATTGTAGCTTTAACTTTGATACGAGCATTTTCTCCACCCGATGCTGAATCTGGAATATATCTACATACAAGGCTTTCAACATTGCCATCACAATCTAATATCGTTTTTACATGTTCTATTATATATGCACCTTTAAGTCTGGTTTTACCACCTTCGACTAAACGATGATATTTAGGTGGTGGTACTAATGCAAAATCAGAACTTTCAATAAAAATCTCACGTTTCAAAACCACTTTATGGGTTTTTGAATTTTCATCTTGAGGATTATCAACTATATCAAATTCAAAAGACTCATCTTCTCCAATATTTTCTATTGTAACTAGCAGTGGACTTTCAACTACCATCGCTCTATCTGCCGTTCTATTTAAGTTTTCACGAATACAAAATTCCAATAAACTAGGCTCTACTTCACTATTAGCTTTTGCTACACCTATTCTTTCACAAAATTCATTTATTGCCTCTGGTGGATAACCCCTATTTCTCATTCCTGAAATTGTAGGCATTCTAGGATCATCCCAACCCTCAACAAAACCATCATCTACCAGTTTTTTCAAAAATCGTTTCGACATTATTGTATTTTTTATATTCAATCTAGCAAATTCAATTTGCCTTGGCTTTGGATCAAACTCACAATTATCTACTACCCAATCATATAAAGGGCGATGATCTTCAAATTCTAATGTGCAAATAGAATGTGTAATGTGCTCTATTGCATCTTCTATTGGGTGAGCAAAATCATACATTGGATATATAACCCACTTGTCTTTAGTTCTATGATGTGTTGATCTTAAAATTCTATATATGACAGGATCTCGCATATTCATATTAGGGCTTGCCATATCTATTTTTGCCCTTAGAACCCTTGAGCCATCTTCATATAAACCTTTACGCATATTTTCAAATAACTTTAAATTTTCTTCAACGCTTCTATTTCTATATTTACTCTCTACTCCTGGCTCGTTAAAACTTCCACGAGTTTTAGAAATTTCTTCATCGCTATAATCGCAAACAAAAGCTAGACCTTTTTTGATTAATAAAACTGCACATTGATACATTGTTTCAAAATAATCAGAGGCATATAATTCTTTATCCCATACATGTCCTAACCACTTTATATCTTCTTTTATTGAATCAACATATTCTTGTTCTTCTTTTTCAGGATTAGTGTCGTCATATCTCAAATAACAAGTCCCACCAAACTTGTTTTTAATACCAAAATTTATTGCTAAACTTTTTGCATGACCAATATGCAAATATCCATTTGGTTCGGGCGGAAATCTTGTCAAAATTTTATCATGCTTTCCTGAATTTAAGTCATCGACTATAATATTTTCAATAAAATTAGTTGGAATGATATCAGTTTTGCTCAATTTAAACCTCCGTGACTTACTTAAAAATAATATGTAGCTACATATAAATATACTCTAAAAGTATATACAATAACAAGCATTTTCAACTTTGACAATATGATGGGTTACTTTAAAATAAGACTAAAATTAGTGTCCACATTTGGATGGAAAAACAATATCTTCACTGTTAATTACCATTTTTTTATTTTTTTTAGTAAATCCGAACTTTAAATAGTAATCAGCCACATATTCAATTATTATGACTTTGGATACATAAGACAGTGTATTCATTAGTGACCTTGTAAAGAAATCGCCTAACCCCTTTTTCCTATATAACTTCGATATACCAACAAACTCAATGTGTGACTCTTCTGGTGTAACAGACACTTTTGCAATACCAATTACCTTATCTTCATATGACAAGACATACCCAACTTTTCCTGGAAAATCTTTCCCAAAAATGTCTTGCATAATTTCATCTAATTGTTTTTTGTCATTTGTAGCAAAATATTGTAACATCTCACTTCCTCAATTTTCATGTCACTTACATATTAAGGGGCTGTTAAGAAAGCCTTGAAGGCGACTCATAAATGTATTTATGTTTCAATTAACATCAAAAGCAGCCTTCACCCTCATCATGTTTGTTTTTTATAAAGAAAAACTGTTAAAAATTTTAGTTTCTTAACAGCCCTATTAAAAATACAACATAAGACTTATTTAAAAAGAGCTTAGGACTTTTGAACTTCCTCTTTTAAGCCATCCCCAAGTTCATCTAACGCTTTTTCAACATAAGGTCTTTTTAGTTTAAAGGTTGAGAAAATTAATAATCCAGCAATTACAGCTAATGTACATCCTCCAAACATCAACCATCCTAGTGAAATCTTAACAGCTTCAGTTTGTGTTTGTGAGCCAGGTACAAATTTAATTAAATCTAAACAAACTCCAAGTACAACTTGAGCAAGTGCCTGACCAGTTTTATTTGAAAAAGTTAAAAACCCAGAATATGTTGCGGTCTTATCTTCACCTCTTTTTAACTTCTCAACTATTGTGACATCACCTATTAGTGCCATAGGAAGCGAATATAGAACGCCAGTTCCAAGACCAGCAACCATAAGTGGTGGCATCATAACTATTACAGCAGCTTTGTTTTGAGCAAGTAAGTTATTTATTGGCGTACGCAATGCAACCATAACTCCAAGCATTAAGCAACCTACTAAACTTATTATTTGACCAATAATTAAAGCCTTTTTCTTATCATATTTTTTCGATATTTTCATCCAAAGTGGCTGACCAACAATTGTCATGACAAATAAGCCTGCCATAATGATGTACATTTGAATATTTGATGTGTTAAAAGTAAATGTAAAAACATTAAATCCAACAGCTATAATAACTGAGGCTGCAAACATAGAAACAGCAAACCCTATTGCCACAGCTCTAAAGTTTTTATCTTTTAATGCCCCACCAAAATTTTTAAATATCCTAATGAAACCTTGTTTAAATCCGCCTTCTTGTTCTTTTTCTTTTTTTGCAAGCTCACGAAGTCTAGGAACATGGCTAAAAGTTATTATAAACATATATGTGCATAAAACTATAGCTGCAGCAGAAGTAAAATATGAGAAATTAACATATGATTGAGGGTTTAAACGCCCATCACTAATTTCCGCAGTAGGTTTTTGGAATAAAACCATCAATACCGTTGGTAGCAATAATCCTAATATTGTAAAAATTCCTTTAAATATTTGTATGCTAGATCTTTCATCATAATCGTAAGATATTTCGAGTGATAAAGCATTATTTGGCGTTGAAAATAAAGTAAAAAAGGTTTTCATCAATAGCATAAAAAATAAAAACCAAACAAACTTTGCCCAAATAGGAAAACTTTGAGGAACAGCCCATAAGAAAATATTTCCTATAACCATCCCAATTAGACCTATGAGTATGTATAAATGGCGTCTTCCAAAAAATTTATTTCTAGTGTTATCACTAATAAAACCTTGAGCTGGATCTGTGATAGCATCCCATACTGTTCCTACTGAAATTGCAGCACCCATGACAGTACCAGGGACTCCCATTACAGTATTGCCAAAAAACAAAATATACGAAGCCAAAGTGTTTGCTATTAGACTATATCCTAAATCACCAAGTCCTAATCCCCACTTTTGTGCTGGCGTTATTGTCCTTTTTTTATTTGAATCTCTTTTCCCCATAAGCGAATTATATCACAGCAAACAAAAAACTATCAAGATTACAAAGGCTAATAATAAAAATTAGTTTTACACTATAGCCTGTTTTATCGATTTTCATAAGAATTGATTTTTTAAATTAATTAACTTTGCAATTTTGCTAATCCAAACTATTTAGATATCATTTTGTACAATTCATTTAAATCAGCCTTAGTAATAGCTACTGGAGTATTGCCCAACCTTTCAACATCAACTGAATTTACTAATGCATCAAGCTCTTCGGGTAAAATGTTAGGAGCTTTCAAATCAAAAACTTTGATTAAATTGTGTATATACTTAATAGCTTCATCAATATTTTGATACCCAAGTAATGTGGCAATTTCTTGAAAAATATTTTTAAGATAATCCACTCCCCTTGTATCTATACATTTTTCAATGTTATTAATCATAAACTCCCAAACAATAGGCAAAGAAAGGGCCACCGAATGTCCATGAGGCAAGTTATAAAGAGTAGTTAGTTTATAACTCATAGCATGAGGGGCTGTTGTTCTTGAAATGTTAATAGCTCTACCCGCATAATTTGCACCTAGAGATATTTCTTCTAAATGCTTATTCTCATTTATATACTCCATAACATGTGGCACAATTAATTTTATCGCCTTTCTTGCATACTCTTTCGATTTGTCTGTAGAACTTACACTCCATAATGACTCTATCGCTTGTGCTAGAGCATCAAACACTGTACATTTTTTTTGATATTTAGGAAGACCCATTAAAAACTTTGGCACTAATATAGCATAATCTGGAAGTAGAATGTCTCCTCCAACTGACATTTTTACACCATCTTTATATATTACGGCTACACTTGTTGATTCAGCCCCTGAACCTGCTGTGGTAGGCACAGCTATAAATTTAGGGACATTCTTTTCCAAAACCAATAAATCCTTTACTCCTTTAGCTACATCTATCGGGCTTCCACCACCAATGGCTAAAATAGCATCACATTTATTATTTTTGTATGTCCTAACAGCATCTTCTACAATTAAAGTTGTTGGATTAGGGGATACACCACTAAAAATTTGGTGATTAAAATTTGCATCATTTAGTAAATCATCAATCCCTAAAAGAGCTATAGATTTACCACAAACTAGCATGTATTTGCTTATATTTTCCTTTAATGTTATGTCAAATATTTCTTTTTTTAAATCATTTGTAACAATAATTTTTTGCATAATAATTCTTCCTCCAACACCATATTAAATATTTTAGTTGTTTTTTCATCATCTATAAAAAATCCATATTATATGTTGATTGAATTATACTGTGCTTTAAGATTTTTTTGCAAGAATACACCATAAGTATAGACATATAAAATCAAATAATAGCAAACACTTTAGAAAAAATAGCCATTATTAAATTTTTGTATAATTAAGTTTTTACATTTATCTACTGATAAGGCTATATCATTGCCCTCATTTAAAAAACGAATATCTTCAATTGATTCATATACCTTTTGCCTTAGCTTATAAAGTTCTTCAGGACTAACATCTTGATATAACGGCCTTCCTTTTAGAGCAATTTCTTTGAAATCTCTCATAATATGAACAAACATAGCATTCAATTTTAATTTTTCAACAGATTCAGGTTTTAATATGGCACCACCACCTAGAGAAATACAACAGTTGTTTTTCGTCCCAAGTTCTGCAACCACTTCTGCTTCTAAATTTCTAAAATTATCTTCACCAAACGTTGAAAAAATTTCTGGAATTGTCATGTTAGTTCTTTTTTCTATTATTGAATCTACATCATAAAAAGTTTTTCCTAAAAGTTTTGAAAGCTCCTTCCCAATTGTAGATTTGCCAGCTCCAGCAAGCCCATATAAAACTATATTCAAAGTTTTAAAAGTCAAATCTTTTTCTAAAGCTACAAACTTATCTATCGAAATTTTTTTATTTAAAAAATATTCTTCCGCAGCATGAGCCTGGCTAATCAACATCCATAGACCATTTGCAGTTTTAAGCCCAAGTGATTTTGCTTCTAACAATAACCTTGTTTTGTTTGGATTATATATCAAGTCAAAGACATATTTTAAATTTTTAAATGCAGAAAGTTTGATTAAAGGCTCCTCATAAATATATTTATGCATCCCTATTGGCGTGGTATTTATAACCAACTCAACTTCGTCTTTAATGCGACTAAGATCATTGTATGTTATATAATTTGTATTTTCGCTAGCTCTTCTACTAACGATATAATAGCCAAAATTTCCCGCATTTTTAAAGACATACTCTACTGCTTTAGAGCTTCCACCCGAGCCTAAAATTAACGCTTTCGATGTTTTTATATTTACTCCAAGCCTATCTAAAGTTTCCAAAATCCCTATATAATCTGTGTTGTATCCCACATACTTCCCATCCTCTAAAACAACTGTATTGATAGAACCAATATTAGCTGCCACACTATCAACTTTTGAAATAAAATTCATAATAATTTCTTTATATGGGATAGTAACATTAAAGGCTTTTAGTTTTTTTGATTTTATTAAATTTTCAACATCCTTTTCGGTTTTACAAGGGTAATACTCATAGTTATTATTAACAACACTATGAATCTCTTTTGATAAAGAATAGGATAGCTCCCTCCCTATTAATCCATATTTTACTAACATTTAAACCTCTTCATAGCAGCCTAAAAATACAAATCTTTCCACTTGATTTTCCAAAATGCTCATTAAGTTTACAACTTTCTCATCTTCTATATCTGCCTCAAAATCAAAATAGAAAGTAAATTCAAATGGAGTTTTAGGTTGTGGCCTAGACATCAACTTTGTAAGATTCAAGCCCCTAATTGAAAATTCATTTAAAAATTTATTAAGTGAGCCAGCAACATGTGGTAAATTAACCATTATGCTAATCCTATTGGCTTTTCTAAAAATTTTTAGATTCCTAGAAATCACAATAAATCTTGTATAATTATTTTCATTGTCTTGGATATTTCTCTCCAATTCTTCTAAATTATATATTTTTGCAGCTTCACTTGAACTTATACAAGCCAAATCTCTTCTATTTGATTCTGCTACAGTCCTTGCAGCTAAAGCAGTATTATCACAAAGTGTGACTTTTATGTCTTTATGATTTTTAAAAAATTCGCCACATTGTTCTATCGCTTGCTCATGTGACATAACTTCTTTTATTTGAGAAATATGTACCCCAGGCTTTACAAGCAATGAATGTTGAACTCTTAACTTATAACTTTTCACTATATAAAAGCTATGTTTATTCATTAAATCGTATACTTTATTTACACTTCCAACTGAACTATTTTCTATCGGCAAAATACCGTATTGACAAAGACCTTTATCAACTGCATTAAAAACTCCTTCAAAGTCTTTAAAATATAATATGTTTGATATCTCAAAAAGTCTTTCTGCTGTAATACTTGAATATGAACCAGCTACGCCTTGACAAGCAACATTTGCTTCTACGGGAAAACTTTCTAATCCCTTTTCTAAAATACCTGCTATTTTATCTTTTGTTTTACTTTTGTCATTAAAAAAGGTTGTTTGATATGCTTTACTTACATCAAAAATAGTATTAAAAACTTGCTTTGAGTAAAGTTTTAATTCAATAGGCATCATGCTAGAAACTCTATTAATTATTTCCTTTTCTCTTACTACATTGACAATTGGCTTTCCTTCAGTCCTTTTTGCAATTGCGATATCTTTTGCTACTTCCATTCTCCTTTTAAATAAAGCTGATATCTCATTATCTATATTATCTATTTCACTTCTGTATTTTTCTAAACTCATACATCCTCCGTTAGCTTAATTTTTTGTTTCTAGTATATTATTGTTAAATCAACTTACTGTCTATCATATATTCTAATATTGTTATCGCAAGAGCTGACTCAACTAAAACCACCGCTCTTGGAACTATACATGCATCATTTCTTCCTTTAAGTGCAAATTTTTCAATCTCATCTGTCTTAATATTATAAAAATCTTGCTCTAAACCTATAGATGGAACGGGCTTCACACTTACACTAAAAACGATAGGTTCTCCATTAGTTATGCCACCAACAACTCCGCCGTTATAATTAGTTTTTGTCAAAACTTTTCCATTTGTTTTGCAAAATTGGTCATTTACTTTAGAAGCATTGCTACTTGCAAAATTAGCACCTATACCACATTCATATGACTTAATAGCTGGTATTGCAAACAAATGGTAAGCTAGCCTTCCTTCAAAACTATCATATATCGCACCACCAAGTCCTGCTGGCACACCAAATGCAACGCATTCAATTTTCCCGCCAACACTATCTTTTTTTTCTGCAGCCTTTTCTATCTCGGATACTAGTCTTTGCTTGTCATTTTCATCTAAAACCCTAAATGAATCATCTATGAAGTTAAAAACTTTTTTATTGTCATAATATGATTTTGCCTTCTCTTTTCCTATTTGAGTAATATATGCTGCAACATTAATAGAGTTTTTGCTTAATACTTGACTTGCAATGCCACCTAAAATTGCAAAAGGAGCCATCATTCTTCCAGAAAAAGGACCGCCTCCTGGGAAAATTTGCCCATACTTTTTATATGAAACAAAATCTGCATGTGAAGGCCTACAAAGATATGGCGCTTCTTTTGCTGACAAATTATCAGATTTAATATCTATATTTGTAATTGAAAACTCCAATATATCACCATTTGTTTCAAATTCAGCATCACTTACCATAAACGCACCAGATACAAGTTCTATGCCGTCTGCTTCCTTTCTTGGGGTTGACCAAATATTGTCTTGGCTTTTCCTTCTGTCAACAAACTTTTGAAGCTCCAACAAATTTATTCTAAATCCTTTTGGGAAATTTGAAATTTTTATACCAATTTTTTCTGATCTTGATTGACCATAAATTTCTATCTTTAACATATCTTCCCCTATTCAATAATTAAACCAATGTCTTTTAAATGCTCATAAAAATTAACAAAAGATTTGTCTACACATTCTGGATTAACAATGGTCGTAGGTTTTAGATTTCTTTGTGAAATGGCAGTATATGCCATAGCAAGTCTATGATCTGTACCTTGATATATTAATGGCTCATTGATATCTTCATCTATCCCAAAAATTATCAACTCATCGTCTGAAAGCTCAAATCTTCTTCCCATTTTTTCTAAAAATACAGCTATTTCATGCAGTCTATCACTTTCTTTATCTTGCAATCTTCTAACACCTGATAGCTTTGTTTGTCCATTGGCAAAAGCAAAAAGCACGGCTAAAGATGGAGCTAAATCAGGACAAGAATTTATATCTAGTTTCATTATTGGCTGCAATTTAGAATTTAAAATTTTATAACCTAAACTTACTTTTTCAACATTTGCATTTGCTCTTGATAAAATATCAATGATTGCACTATCTGCTTGAACAGATTTAGAAGATACATTTTTTACTTCCATACATTTTGAAAATACCCCAATAGTTAATAGTGCTGCTGCAGATGACCAATCTCCTTCAACTTCAAATATGGAATCTTCTTTTTCCAAAATTCTCTCTTTTCGTACACTTAGACCATTTTCATCTATCGATGTTTTAAATCCAAATTTTTCCATAACTTGGAAAGTTAATTCAATATAAGGTTTTGATACTATCATTCCCTCAATTTCAATTTCGCCACCATCAGACAAGGCTAGAGCAAAAGCTAATCCAGTTATATATTGACTTGAAATATAGCCTTTAATTTTATATACTGAGGGCTTTAATTTACCATAGCAATTTAAATACCCATCACAATGCTCTACTATATAACCATGTGATGTTAACAATGTGGTTAAATCTGTCAAAGGTCTTGACAATACTCTTCCTTCACCAAAAATTCTCACCGCTAAGCCTAATTTTGCTATAATTGGTAAAACAAATCTCAGTGTAGAACCACTTTCTAAAACATTGATATCTAACACTTTTCCCGAATAAAATTTTTTGTTTTTTTCAATCGTTATGGTTTTTCCTAAAACTTTTATATCGGCTCCTATTTTATTTAGTACTCCAATTGTAGCGATAATATCATTTGACAAATCTTCTTCTTTTAAATTTATTGTGATTTTATCTAGATCATCTTGGATAAAAGCCATAAATAGTAGCCTATGCAAATATGACTTTGAATCATTTGCATCAATTTTACCTTCAATTATAGATTTTTTTAATACAATAGAACCTTTCATAAACCTTCCCCTTTTCTAACATTTATTACATATATATTACACATTAACACAATACAACAGCAAACCTAAATTTTCACACCCTTCCATATCTCTTTGCTATTTTAAAGTTCAGATATTGCCATTATTTTAATAACTACAGTAATGCTATGAATTCTTCATTAGTATGTTATTATTTTTAGCAATCATTCTAGATTCTTTTCAAGCGATATAAGCATTATTTTACAGCTACAGTAATGCTATAAATTCTAGACGCCTTTTAAGTAATATAAGTATTGTTTTATAGTTACAGCAATACTATAATCAAGTGGCATTAACATTCATTCTAGATGCTTTTCAAGTGATACAAGTATTACTTTACAGCTACAGTAATGCTAAAAATTCTTCAAGTGGCATAGCTATTATTTTACATTTCCCTATCTTTTTAATTGCTACGAAATTTATTATTCCACCAGCTCGCATTTTTTTGTCACTTGCTATATAGCTACCTACTTCAAACTCTTTTTCAGAATATAACTTAAATTTTTGTAACAAATTAAATATTTTTATTTCTTCTGAATCTTTTAATAGTTTTAATTTATTAGAAATTTTACTTGCTTTGATTATTCCAAGTGCAACTGCAGCTCCATGTTTAATTTTAAATTGAGACTTTGATTCTATTGCATGGCCTACTGTATGTCCTAAATTTAAAAGCATTCTTAAGTTTTTTTCTTTAAAATCTTTCTTTACAATCCATTTTTTATAAACTAAACATGCCCTAATGACATCTTCAATCTCAACATCTTTAACTATTAACTTATATATCTTTTTATCTAAAATTGCATATTTTACAAGTTCACCATAACCACTAAGCAACTCTTCATCTGGTAAAGTTTCTAAAAAGTTCGTATCAATATATACAGCAATTGGCGAATGAAATGCTCCAACTATGTTTTTTTTGTTATCAAAATCAATTGCAGTTTTTCCACCAATAGATGAATCTATCATTGACAATAAAGTTGTAGGAATTTGGATATATCTTATTCCTCTTAAGTATGTTGCAGCTGCAAATCCTGCAAGATCTCCCGTAACTCCGCCGCCAAGAGCAATAACTAAATCATTTCGCGTGAAATCATTTCTTGCTAAATCAGTTAAGATAGAAGCATATTCATTTATATTTTTACTATTTTCACCTGAAGGCAAAACATATTTTCTAACTCTATCGTGTGAAAACAAAGGAAATAATTTTTCTGCATATATTTTTTCTACATTTTCGTCGACCAAAACGAAAATCTTTTCTACATTATACTTAGCTAAAATTTCATTTTGAATATCAGCGATCCAATTAGAATGTATGTATATATCGTATTTTTTTTCTGCCTGTACAATTAATTTTTTCATAATTAATCTTCCCATTTTTGTTTATCTGAACTAAGCTTTGCATCATTTCCTTCATCAAGCAATTTTTTCAAAGCCTTTGCATCATCTGTTTCTATTGCTTTTTCAAGCTTTTCAAGATTTTCTTTAAAATCTTTAATTGCATCTAGTACATTTTCTTTATTTTCTAGCATCAGTGGGACCCACATCTTACTTGAAATTTGAGCCACCCTTGTAAAATCTCTAAAACTTCCTGCTGAAAAACCAAGGCTTTTTTGTGCAAGGCTATTTTTAACATATGCATTTGAAAGAACATGAGGTAACTGAGAGGTATATGAAATCATTTTATCGTGTTCAATTGCAGAAGTAATTTTTATGTTTGCAATTTTTAATTTTTTCAAAAAGTTTTTCATTTTTTGCAAACTAGACAAAGAAGAATTTATTGGAACAACTAATATATATGCATTTTCATATAAATTTACTGTACTATGCCTCAATCCACTATACTCTCTTCCTGCCATAGGATGAAGAGATATAAAATCTATTTGAGGATATTCTTTGCTTTTTTCTTTCAAAAACTCAACTATTGTTTTCTTTACTCCAGTTATATCAAAACACATTGTTTTAGGTTTTAGGAGAGGGGCAATATCATTGATAATTTGCTTTGTTTCTTCAAGACCTGCACATACAAAAACCAAGTCCATTTCTCCAATATTTTTTTTATCCAAAGTTTCATCAATAATTTCTAAAAGCTTTGCTCGCATAATTATTTCTTTGCTTATATCTAAGCCATACACAACAGCATCGCTAATGTTTCTTTTTATTCCCTTTGCAAGAGAACCTCCCATTAATCCCAAACCTACAATACCTATTTTCATTTTTACCCCTATTGTTTAATTTAAATCTAAACTGTACTTTGTTTAACTCTTTTTATCATTAGCATAAATATATTAAAATCTGCTTTTAAATTATTCTTTATCCCTTTCTTTATTTACTATTGGTAGCATTATATCAACAGCTTTAACAAGATCATCAAACTGTTCTGGTCTTAAAGATTGAGCTCCGTCACAAAGAGCACATTCTGGATTATTGTGAACCTCTATAATCAGACCATCAGCACCCGCACCAACAGAAGCTAGAGACAATGGTTTTACGAGTCTTGATAACCCGGAAGCATGACTTGGGTCAACTATAACTGGCAAATGCGTTTTTTCCTTTAAAATAGGAATAGCGGATAAATCTAAAGTATTTCTAGTATATGGTTCAAAAGTTCTTATTCCTCTTTCACACAAAATAATTTGCGAATTGCCTCCTGCCATAATATATTCTGCACTCATTAACCACTCTTCTATAGTGTTTGCTAAACCTCTTTTTAATAAAATAGGTTTTCTTGTTTTACCAACGGCTTTTAATAAATCAAAGTTTTGCATATTTCTAGCACCAATTTGAATTATATCGACATCATCAAAATATGGTAAAAAATTTTCACTCATTAATTCTGTAATTATTGGTAGCCCCGTTTGCCTTTTTGCTTCAACTAGCATTTTTAGCCCTTCTATTCCAAGTCCTTGGAAAGAATAAGGGCTTGATCTTGGTTTAAAAGCACCACCGCGTAAAATAGTAGCTCCCGCTTGTTTGACAGCTTTTGCAATTGCTAAAACTTGGTCATAGCTTTCTATCGAACAAGGACCTGCAATTATTTGGAAATGATTACCTCCGAATTTATGACCACCAACATCAATTATGCTATCTTCTGGATGAAATTTTCTATTTGCACTCTTATACGGTTCTTGGATTCTAACAATTGAATCAACAATATCTAAAGATCTAAGTAAACTTATATCAACTAAAGAAGTATCTCCTACTAATCCTACAACGGTGTAGTTTTCACCTTCACTTAAATTTATTTGTAGGCCAACTGATTCAATCCAATTTAGTAAATTCTCAAATTGTTTTTTATCCGCATTGCTTTTTATTGTAATAACCATAACTTTATCTCCCTATAATATATTCTATCCTATTTATACATTTTATGTATATATTAAAAAAACCGCTTCTTTTGCGGTTTTAATATTATTTTATAAATATTTTATTGTATACAAAAACCGCACTAGACTTAACTTTTGCTAAAGAAGTAATATGCGTAGTTGTATGCTTTTGTAACCATAGTTTAATTTTCCTTATTTAGATAATATCACACTTTTTTTGAAATATCTACAATTAAATTAATAATACATATGCTGATTGTCAAACATCAAGTACTTTTCTCCTAAAAAACAAAAAATCCGCAAATTGCGGACTTTTGAACTTTGATATTGAACAGACATGTTTCGTTTAGAACTTTTAAAAAATTTATACACTCAGCCTTGCTGTTAGTGTGATTAACCATAAGGTTAACCTCGACTAGATGCAGAATATTTCTGCTCCTTAAAAGGAGGTGATCCAGCCGCACCTTCCGATACGGCTACCTTGT
>JAAZJD010000059.1 GCA_012800525.1 Clostridiales bacterium | reverse complement strand
GACTGCTGGCACACGCGTAAAAGATAATGTAGAGTACAGGGCAACCTTTAAATCAACATATATTGAGTATAAAGTTAAATGGCTAAATCATGATGGTAGTACAATAAAAACAGACTCTTTACATTATGGTGATACGCCTAATTTTAAAGGTGCAGTTCCAACAAAAGCAAAAGATGAGAAATATGAATATACCTTTAATGGTTGGGATAAGGAGGTTGTCAACGTAGCTGGTAATGCAGAATATACTGCAACATTTAGTAAAGAAGATAGAAAGTATACAGTTATTTTCTACGCAGAAGATGGCGAAACTGAAATCCTCAAAAAAGCTGATTATCATTATGGTGATGTGGTTACTAAACCAGCTAATCCAACAAAAGCAGCTGATGCTGCAAACACATATGAATTTGCTGGCTGGGATAAAGCGGTTGTAAATGTGGCTGGCAATACAAGCTATACGGCAACATTCACTGCAACAAAAATTGAATATGAAGTTACATTTGCTAATGCCACAGTAACAGGTGTAGATACACCACCTACAACCATTAAAGATGGCGATGAGATTACTGTAACAGCTGATGCTGCTCCAGAAGGGAAGAAGTTTGATGGTTGGTATGTTAATGGCGAGAAAGTATCTGATGATATCAACTTCACTTATACTTTTGATGCCACGAAAGGAAATGTTGCATTAGAAGCAAGATATGTGGATGTTGTTACAGAAGATGTTAGTGGTGATAATGATCCAATAGCCGAAATTGAAGCCGATAATAAGAAAGGTGGTCTTAATGGTGGTGCAATTGCAGGAATCGTCATAGCTTGTCTAGTTGTTGCAGGTGTAGGTGGGTTTGCTATATTCTGGTTTGTCATCAAGAAAAAGACTTTTGCTGACCTTACAAATATTTTTAAGAAGAAAGCAAAAAAAGAAGGTAAAGCTGAAGAAGAGGAAAAAGAAGATAAAAAATAAGAATAGCTTAGGTTAATTAAAGGATTTGGGGCTGTAGAAATACAGCCTCATTTTTTAGAGGATGCTAATTTCGGCTTATTAAAATAAACGATATAAAAAGCTTAAGTTAATAAAGTGTATTAGTGTACAAGATTAAGAAATCAATTTAATTTATACCTAGTGGGAGAATGATGAAAGGAATTAATAAAAACATATTGATTAGTAGAAAGGGATGCCTTAATTTACACTTTGCGCTCATCTAATCTTAGATTTTTAATATTTACAAGGTATAAGTTGAAGTGGTATAATGATTTTATTGTTGCAGATAATATTTTAAAGGTTTTTAAAATAGTTTGAGGAGGTAAAAATGGATTTAACAAAAATTATCGACAAGAAAGACGAAGCCGCACAATATATGGGTGAAGAGATTGAGAAAATCATAAAAACTTGCGGAAAAAGAGGTCCTGGAAGTGAGGGAGAAAAACAATCATGTGAATATATGGCTGATGTTTTAAGAGAATATTGTGATGAAGTTACAATTGAACCTTTTGATGTTAATCCAGGTGCTTTTATGGGCTGGATATACATATCAGTTACTTTAGTGTTAATTGGTATGGCAGTATATTTCTTTTTGCCAATTTTGACAGTTGTTTTAGTTGTTTTAGCATTGTTTTTTATGATGGGCGAATTTATTATGTACAAACAAGTAGTAGATAAGCTATTTAAGAAAAAGACAAGTCACAATGTTATGGCAATTAGAAAGCCAAAGGGTGAAGTTAAACGTAGAATTATATATAACGGACATCCAGACGCAGCATGTGAATGGCCAATGAACTATTATTTTGGAGGAATTGGTTTTGGAATACACATTGTTTTGGCTTTTCTTGGTATTGCATATGTCTTTATTGTTGCAATCATTTCTATAGTTTTAAACAAAACTGCAGGTTATGTGGTAGCAAATGGAATTACAGAAAATTTGGGATATGGAATGTTTGCATTTATAATTCCAATTATTGGACTATATTTTATGTGGAATGAAAAACTCATTGTAGATGGTGCAAATGATAACTTAACTGGATGCTATATGGGTATTGCAATAGTGAAATACTTAAATGATTTAGGAATTGAAATGGAGCACACAGAAGTTGGTGTTTTATTAACAGGTTCAGAAGAAGCAGGACTTCGTGGTGCAAAAGCTTGGGCTAAAGCTCATAAAGGAGAATACCAAGATTGTGAAACTTTGATTTATGCTTATGACACAATAAATGAAGCAAGGTTTTTACAAGTTAATGTTAAGGACTTAAATGCTACAGTTAAATCAGATCCTAGAGCATCACAATTATTTGTAGAAGCAGCAAAAGCAGTTGATGTTCCATGTAATGTTGGTACAGTTCCATTTGGAGCAACTGATAATGCAGCTTTTGCACAAGGTGGTTTTAAATCTACCGGTATAACAGCTATGGATCATAACTTGCAAGACTACTACCATACTAGAAAAGATACATATGATAATCTTGATATGGAAGGACTTGCAAATTGTTTTGCAGTTTCTGTTAAAATGCTTGAAATACTAGAAAATGAAGCTTTAGCAGAATCTAGCATAAAATAACTTAGTTTATAATACAAAACGCATTGAAGAGCCATGAATAGTGGCTCTTTTTTGTTAAAAGTAAATATTTGTTAGCAAAAAAGTTATTTTGTTTTCAACCTGAACTTTTCGTTAATTCTCAAAGCAAGCGCAATTTTTGATTCAAACTGAATTTTTGCTTTTGGCAACTCTTCTATTTGCCAAGAATATATATATTGGTTAAAATTATGGTAGTATGAAAAAAACGAAAAGATTAAATAATGGAAATGAGATACCTGTGCTAGGTTTTGGAACTTGGCAGATTTGGGACCAGAAAGTGGCTGCAGAAAGTGTTAGAAATGCCTTAGAAATAGGGTATAAACATATTGACACTGCTGAAGTTTATGAAAATGAGGAAGGCGTCGGCCAAGGCATTAAAGATTCTAAAATATTGAGAAAGGATCTTTTTTTAACTACAAAAGTTTGGACAAATCATTGCACATTTAAAAAAGCAAAAGAAGCTTTATACAAATCCCTTGAAAGATTAAATACTGATTATGTAGATTTATATCTTATACATTGGCCAACAGTAAATACTATGGTTGAAACTTGGCAAGCTCTAGAAGAGTTGCAAAAGGAAGGCGTAACAAAAAACATTGGATTTTCTAATTTTAACTCTCATCATATAGATGAAATATTGAAATATGCAAAAGTAGTTCCGCAAATAAATCAGGTTGAATGTCATCCCGTATTTCAACAAAAGCCACTAAGGGCATATTGTTTAGATAAAGGAATTGCGATAGAGGCATGGGCTCCACTTGTTAAAGGTTCATTTTTTACAAATGAAACAGTTTTAGAAATAGCTAAAAAATATGGAGTAACTGCTGCCCAAGTAATATTAAACTTTGAAATTAGTGAAGGGTTAATAGTCCTTCCCAAATCTATTCATAAAGAAAGGATTGAAGAAAATTTTAAGACGCTAGATTTTATGCTAGATAAAGAAGATATTGAAAAAATGAGAGCACTAGATACTGGCAAAAGATTGTTTAGAGATCCAGACAATCATGGCTTTAGTGTAGAAACAGAAAGTGTAAATCCTAACAAATAGGTTAGTGAAAAAAAGATTGATTGTGATAAAGAATATATAAATATTGAGGTGAATATGAATAAGGCAGATATTTTAATTATCGGAAGTGGGCCAGCTGGGCATATTGCAGCAGAAGTTGCTGGCGATAGTGGATTGAGTGTATATTTGTTTGAAAAAGATAAGCTTGGAGGAGTGTGCCTAAATTATGGTTGTATTCCTACAAAAACTTTATTAAATTCCGCAAAAATTATTAGGCAATTTCAAGATTCTGACAAATATGGAATTGATGTTGAAGGGTACATTCAATTAAATCATGAAGAAGTAATTAAACGTAAGGATAAAGTTGTAAGGAGAATGACTTTAGGGCTTGAAGCAACTTTAAGAGATAAGGCTACAATAATAAAAGGTGAAGCAAAAATTCTCCCTAAAGAAGATGAAGAATTTGTTGTAGAGGCAAATGGTGAAAAATATTATGGAAAATATTTATTTATAGCCACAGGTTCTGATTCAATTATTCCGCCAATTGAAGGATTAAAAGAGGCTGTTGAAAAAGGTTTTGCAATTACAAGTAAAGAGGCTTTAGAATTAGAGGAAGTCCCTGAAAACTTAGTAATTGTTGGGGCGGGAGTTATTGGCCTTGAGCTTGCAGACTATTATAGTGCAGCGGGCTCGAAAGTTACTGTGATAGAAAAGCTAGATAAAGTTTTGCCAAGTTTAGAAGAAGAGGTCGCATCGATACTTAGAAAGTCACTAGAGAAAAAGGGCATTAAAATCCATTTAGCTAGCACCGTGACAAAAATTGGCGAAAAAGAAGTTCATTTTATAAAAAGAGAAGAAGATAGAACCGTAGAAGCAGATAAAGTGTTGGTTGCTGTTGGTAGAAAGGGCGCAACAAAAGGTTTTGGCTTAGAAAACCTCTCTATTGAAATGAATGGTTCTTTTATAAAAACAGATGAATATTTGCGTACTAGCGAAAATGGTGTATTTGCAATAGGTGATGTTAATGGAAAATCACTGCTTGCTCATGCTGCACAAAGGCAAGCAATATCTGCTGTTAAAAATTTGACTGAAGATGCTGATAAAGTTTCCTCAAATTCAGTCCCATCAGTAGTGTATACAACACCTGCGGTAGCTAGTGTAGGATATACATTAGAACAAGCTTTAGAGGCTGATATCGACGCAAAGGAAGTTAAGTTGTCTTTACTGTATTCAGGTAGATATGTTGCAGAAAATATTGAGTTAACTGGAATTTGTAAGATAGTTTATGATAGAACAAATAGATGCTTGATAGGTGCTCATATAGTAGGTTCATATAGCTCAGAAATAATAGCAATTTTAGCAAGCTTTATTGATTTAAAGACTGATGTAAAAGATATTGAAAAGATTGTATTCCCACATCCAACAGTAGGAGAGGTTATTCATGATGCAGTCGCTACGATAGCTCAAAAAATCGCAAAACATGAAAAAATTCTTGCAAGTGCTACTAGCAATGGAGATGGCCAAGAGTCTTAATGAATATATTAGAAAACCTGCTAGCGCAGGTTTTTTTGTAATTAATCTTTTTTATTTATAGTTTTTTAATCTTTAGGTTTATTTGTTTTAGTAGTAGGGTCTGTTTTTGCATTTGCTTTGTTTCCTATTTGTTTATTTGTTTTATCAATTAGAGTCTGTTTGTATGGTTAAATTGTTTTCTATTGGCTTTCATCAGCAGGATTTTCTTTGCTGGTTTTGGTAGCTAAGTTCTCTTTTTGATTTTTCGGCTCATTGGTTTTAGCAATTATATTTGTTTTTACGGTTGCATTGTTCCCTATTTGCGTATTTGTTTTGTCGATAGAGTTTTCTTTGCTGGTTTTAGGTTTTTTAGTTTTAGTAGTGGTCGAATCCCTTTTTGCAGTTGTATTCTTTGTCTTTTTTAGCACAGGAAGTTCTTTTTCATTATCTTGATTTGTTTTTTCAATAATCTCATCGACCATTTCAGTTTTAATCTCATCAGCTTTTTGGGCTTTTCTATCCATTTCTGCCTTAATAGCTTTGTGATTTTCCAAATTGGTTTCCACTTCTTTTGTGAAATTCTTGTTTTTATCTATTGTTATTTCCACCGATTGATTTGTTTCTTGGTTTTGAACAGTATCATTTTCTGATTTAAGGGTGCTTGTTTCCACTTCTTTTGTGAAATTCTTGTTTTTATCTATTGTTATTTCCACCGATGGATTTATTTCTTGGTTTTGAATAGTGTCATTTCCTGATTTGACGATGCTTGTTTTTGTTTCTTTAGTTATTTCTTTGATTTGAAAGGTATTATAGCTTTCTACTTGCGATTCATTATTGTTTCGAAGGGTATTATAGCTTTCTACTTGTGATTCATTATTTTTAATTTCAGCTTTTATGTTTTCAACTGTTGGTTTAGCATGTTCCGTTTTAGGCTGAGATATTTCAAGTGGTATTTTTGATTCTTCAGTTTGCGCGGTTTCATCTTTAGAAAAATATGCTCTTAAGGAAAAAATATTTTCACTTGTTTTCATATCCAATATCACACCGTATTTATTTGCAAAGTTTTGCATAGAATAAAGCCCAATGCCTGAAATTGACAATGGATCTAATTCTTCTACAATGACAGGTTTCAAGTGATCAAAAGTATTTTCAATAGTTAGGAGTAAAGTCTCATCGTTGTATGATGATTTAATTGACACATATCTCTCTTCTGGTGGTAAAACTTTTGTGGCTTTAATTGCATTTTCAAGAGCATTGCATAAAAAGACGGTTAACTCCATTTCATCTATAGGTACTTTTACAGGAATACTGTAAATATTTACATCATATTTGATGTCTTCTCTTGTCATGATGGAAGTGTAGTTGAGCATAATTGAATTAATCAATATGTTTTTAGAAAATTCTGCAGTCTTAGCAAAAGATCCTATGTTTTTCAGTAGGCTGTTTACATATTCTTGAATTTTATCTGTGTTGCCTTCACTTAGTAGGGCATTAATAGATGTCAATGTGTGTCTCATATCATGTCTTGCTATGGCAAGCTGTTCTTGGCCTTTTTGTAGAAGTTGTATTTGCCAACTGAGTGGCTCAAACTGGCTTTCAGTAACCGCAGCATCGTGAAGTCGCAATAGGGATTGTTTATATTTTTGCAAGAAAAATGAAAGTCCAGCAAATAACAGTATCAACAAAACAAGCACTAAAATTGCAGGCAACAAGAATATTACTATACTGATTAAAGATTCTTCAGCAAAAGTAAATGTAACCCACAAAGTTCCATATGATAATAATAAAACTGAGGATATATGGAAAAATCCTTTTTTATAAGCACTCTCAATTTCTTCATGTAAAGGTTTATACATTTTTGCAAAAAACAAAAAGAGAGCGGGTACAATAATTGGATAAACTAATGCTCTAATCCATGCTATTTCCCAATATAAAATTTGATAAAATAGATTTTCAACAATTGGAATAACTGAGGATATTGTCAAGACTGAAAGTGTTGCTGTTGTCTGTGAAACAAATTTTCTTTTAGATAAAATCGCAAAAACTAAAATCAAAGGAATTTCTACAGTCGTCGTATATAATAAGTTTTTATGTGCAGCTCCAAAAAACCATCTCAAAGAAATAAATACCGAAAATATCATAGGAATAAAAATAAATAACATACTTAAAATACTGCGAGTTAAGGAATAGCGAAGCGGTGTTACTGCAAATAAATAAACAATTTGCAATATCGCCAAACATAAATATGGGTATATCATAGTATACGGTAGCATCTTTACCTCTTTTGCTATAAATGATTTCTAAAGTAGTGTTATTTGTTGCCCTTATTTCGTTTTTTAAAATCTATTGTTTTAAAGAATTAATAGTTTATTTAGTGCTTTATTCCTATTTTTTCTTAGCAAAGAAATCAAAGAATATGCTTTTAACTTCTTTGTATTTTCCTCTAGAAATAGGAATTTCCTTATCATTTTTTAAAATGAAAGAATTTGTTGTTAGTCTTTTGACATATGTTAAGTTAGCAATATATCCTGCTTGACAATGGATAAAAGAATTATCTTTATTTTTAGGAACTAATTCTGAAAACTTTTGTCTTAAATAGGGTGTTTCTAAAATTGTCCCATTTACTAAGTGATAGTAGGCTTTTCTATTTAGCTGTTCAATATACATAATATCTTTTGTGTAGACTGGGGTATCACCCTCTATGGTCGTAATGAAGATTGCAGGTTCATTGAGAGTTTCTCGTAGAGCCATAGCTTTATCTAAAGCTTTTTCTACCATTTCATAAGTTGCAGGTTTTAGAATGTATGTAACAGCATCTAGGCCAAAAGCATATATTGCATAGTCAGGACTACTGCTAATAAAAATAAATTGGCAATCTGGATTAAACTCTAAAACTGTTTTAGCAATACCGATGCCCGTTTCACCGCCAAGTAAGATATCTAAAAGGCAAATGTCATAGTTTGCTCCTTTAAACAAGGAGCGTTCAAAAGCTAAGTAATCATCAAAAGCATGTATTTCATGAGGTTTGTCTTTGAAATACCTTTTAGCAAATGTTACTATCGTTTGTAATTGTGTGCGATCATCGTCGCAAATTCCTATTAGCATAATATCAATATACCACAAATCGAATTCAATTTTAAATAACTTAAGATGCTATTGTATGTGGTGCTCTAAAATTTTAATACTTGCAAATTTTTTAAAGATTTGATGAGCTAAAACGCAACATTTGATATAGGTGCGGGCTCTTTTTTGTTTTTTTTGTAAATTTTACACAAAAAATGCAAATTTTACACAAGTTTAACACAACTAGGCAAACATGCTTTAATATGGTATATGTGATAGAAAGAACTTTTTAACTCGTGAATCGATGTAATGTTCTTAAATATAATTCTTCGATTTATTGAGTTTTCTTCTCTTTCCCAGGCAGTTAAAAGTGTTGCCCCCTTTAAATGGCTGCCTGGTAGTTTTAAAACAAAAGGATGTCGCAAGATATCCTTTTTTTTTGTATTAAACTTGGAAAAGTCAAATATGCGTTTTACATCAACACATATTTTTGTTGTATTTATTATAGATAAACATTGATATTTGTGTGAAAATTAGCTATTTAACTGAAAATATTATAAAAAAATGCAAAAATCGCAAAAAAGTTTTGATTTTTTCTATTTATTATGTAATACTCTAATATACTAAAGTTAGGCAACACTTAAATTTCAAAATAATAAAATTTTAAAGGAAAATTATGGAAAAGCAATTTAGAAATAAAATGCTCTTAGGTTTTTTTATTGTAGGGTTATTGTTAATAGCTTTGCTTGTTTTTTCTAATCCTATTCTTTCATCGCCCATTAAGCAAGCAGAGGCTTCAGGGGAATTAATATATACATTTGATAGTGTAAAAAACACATACTCTTTAACTGGATATACGGGTAGTCCAACTGATATAGTTGTTCCTGCAACGTATGATGATGGCATTAATGGCTCATACCCCGTAACAACTATTGGAGTAGAAGCATTTCAATATTGTTCATCGCTAAATTCAGTTATCATATCAGATGGAATAACTCTTATAGGTAATCGAGCTTTTGCTCGTTGCAACAACTTAAAGTCAATTGTAATCCCAGGTAGCGTGGTAACCATAGGAACATCAGCAATTTCATATTGTTCAACATTAACTTCATTAACATTAGGAGAAGGTATAGAAAATATATCAGGTTCTGCTTTTTATGCTTGCCTTATTTTGCCTGAAGTAATTTTCCCAAGCACTTTAAAAAGTATAGGAAATAGTGCTTTTTTAGGATGTAGGAAATTAACTTCAGTAACAATTCCAAGTGGTGTAACAAACATAGAAGGTGGGGTATTTGGAAATTGTAGGGCTTTAGAAGAGATAATACTAGAAGAACCAAACGAGTATTATACCATTCAAGATGGCATGCTATATAACAAAGACTTAACTACTTTAGTGCAGTGTCCTCCAGGCATGTCTATTTCATCATACGTAGTTCCAGAAACAGTAACATTTATCGAAACGCGTGCTTTTTTAGGTGCAAAAATAACTTCAATTGCTATTCCAAGTACAATAACAAATTTGCCTACTCAAGCTCTTAGGCAATGCAGCAATTTAGAATCTGTAACATTTGGTGAAAATTCTCAATTAACAGTTCTTGGTAATTACAACTTTGAAGGCTCGAAGTCATTGCCTTCAATTAAAATTCCAGATGGTGTACAAATTCTCCAAAACTATACTTTTGGAAACTGTTCAATTTTAGAATATGTAATATTTAGTCCCGACAGCCAACTAAAGACTGTTATGAGAGATTGTTTCTATAGATGTACTAGCTTGAAAGAATTAACTTTGCCAGTTGGAGTTACAAGTATTGGGGCGAATGCTTTTGGTGATAGTACATCTTTTGCTTCGCTAATTTTAAAGAATGCAACCCCTTGTTCAATTGCAAGTGATGCTCTTAAAAATACCTTAATAGCCACAGCTGATGGAAAAATATATGTTCCAAATGCTAGTGTCGAAGCATACAAAGGAGCTGATGTTTGGTCTAACTATTCTACTCAAATATATAGAAATCCTTTAGAATTTGTAACATTTGAAAATACAAGGGATGCAAAATTTTTTGGTGGTATGACATTTACCCATGATGTGCCAAATCATCAAATAACACTAAGTGATTTAGAAGGGATAAATTGTACTTTCTTAGGTTGGATGGGCCCTGGTTATGATGTTCCCACGAAATCAATAGTCATTCCTGATAATATTGATGAAGCAGATGCTAGAACATACACAGCATGTTGGGACATTCATAATGTAACATACGAATTAGATGGTGGCACAAATCATGTAAATAATAAGCCTATTTACTCAGAATCAAATTTACCCCAAACTTTATATAATCCAACTAAAGAGGGATATACCTTTGCTGGTTGGTATGATAATTTGGATTTTAATGGAGATGTAATAATAGAAATTCCTGTAGGAAGCATAAGCGATAAGACATATTATGCAAAGTGGACTGCAAATATAAATACTCCATATGCAATTGAATATTATAAACAAAATCTAGAAAACTATGAATATACATTAGTGGAAACTGATGATACTAGAACTGGAACAACGGGTCAAACTGTAAGCATAGTAAATTATGAAAATAAATATACGGGATTTACTTGTTCAGAGATAAATTCTGTAATATCCGGAGTGGTTGCAGCAGATGGCTCACTTGTATTAAAGGCATATTATGAGAGGAATCAATATACAATAACTTTCAATAGTAATGGTGGAAGCCAAGTTGTGTCGATAGAGCAAGGCTATGAAACAACAGTAGAAAGACCTGAAGATCCTATACGCTCTGGTTATACATTTGTTAATTGGTATACAGATAATGGTGAATTCCAAAATCTATTTGTATTTGATACTATGCCATTAAACGGTGCTATACTTTATGCAAAATGGAATCCAGATACCGATACGAAATATACAATCGAATATTATCAACAAAATATTGAAAGCGATCAATATACTTTGGTAGAAACTGATGATACTAGAACTGGTACAACAGGAGAAACGGCAAACATATCAGATTATGAAAATAAATATACGGGATTTACATATGATGAAACAAAATCTGTCATTTCTGGGACAATCTCTGGCGATGGCTCACTTACATTAACAGTCTATTACAGTAGAAATCAATATACCATAACTTTCAATAGCAATGGTGGAAGTCAAGTTGCTCCTATAGAAAAAGATTATGAAGCTGAAGTTGCAAAGCCAGAAAATCCCACATTACAAGGCTATACCTTTGATGATTGGTATACCGATAATGGTGAATTTTTACACAAATATACCTTTACAACAATGCCATTAAATGGAGCTACACTCTATGCAAAATGGACTGTAAACACTAATACTCCATACACAGTAGAGTATTATCAACAAAATATTGCTAATGATGAGTATACATTAGCTGAAACAGATGATACTAAAGCTGGCACAACAGGAGAAACAGCAAGCATAATAGGCTATGTAGATAAGTATACAGGCTTTACATTTACTGAAACAAATTCTTTAACATCTGGCACAATTACAGCAGATGGCTCACTTGTATTAAAGGCATATTACAATAGGAATAAATATATTGTCACTTTTGTAGATTTCGATAATACTCAAATAGGTGAATTACAAGAGGTAAAGCATGGCGGAAATGCTGTTGCACCTCAAGAGCCATCAAGAGAAGGATATGAGTTTCTAAGTTGGGATACATCTTTTGTTAATGTAACTCAAGTTCTTAAAGTTAAAGCAACATACATTGCAAATCAATATACAATTACTTTTAATACTAATTGTGATGCGGTGGTTAGTTCAATAACTAAAGGTTATGAAACAGCAATAGAAAAACCTGAAAATCCAAAACGCACTGGTTATACATTTGTTAATTGGTATACAGATAATGATGAATTTACTAAACTTTTTGTATTTAATACCATGCCATTAAATGGTGCTACACTCTATGCAAAATGGGATGCGAACACTGATACTCCATATGCAATTGAATATTATCAAGAAAAGATAGCAAGTGACGAATATGAATTATATGATACCGATAATACTTTGTTTGGGACGACAGATAGCGAAATTACATTGACAGGATATGAAAATAAATATACTGGTTTTACATATAGTGAAACAAATTCTATGATTTCAGGAACAATTGCAGCAGATGGCTCACTTACACTCAAAGTTTATTACAATAGAAATATTTGCACTGCAACTTTTACAAATGGCAATACCGCCTATGATGTTCAAGTATTAAAATACGGCGGGTCTATATTAATTCCTACAACAAATCCAACAAAAGAAGCGAATGCAAAATATACATATAAGTTTAATGGCTGGGATCCATCTGTTCCTGAAACTATTTCTACAACTATTGAGTTTGTAGCTCAATATATAGAAGTGATAAATAAATACACTGTAACTTTTAAAGATTTTGATGGAAGGGTTTTAAAAACTCAAATGGTAGAATATAGTTCTAGTGCAACAGCACCAGTAAATCCAACAAGAGAAAATTACGCTTTTATAGGTTGGGATGTTAATTTTTCAAATATAACTGCTGATTTGATAGTGACAGCAACATACAGCGTTTCTACATATCAAATTAATTACGTTTTAAATGGCGGTGAAAATCATATAGCAAATCCTTCAAGTTATACAATAGGTGCTAGTGCTGTAGTTTTAAAAGATCCTTCAAAAGTAGGATATAACTTCCTTGGATGGTATGACAATATAAACTTTGCAGGCGAAGTAGTTCAAACTATTTCTAGTAATATGGGTAGTATTAATCTTTATGCAAAATGGAAAAAAATAGTATTTGATATTACATTTAGGAAAAATGGTCACATAACTGTAGTAACAGTAGGTTATGGCGATAAAATTACAAAACCAAATAATCCTGAAAAGACAAATTGTGCATTTGAAGGTTGGTATGCAGATATAGCTTTAACTGAAAAATTTGATTTTGATAAGGTATATAATGCAAATAAAACTATTTATGCAAAATGGACTTGTAATCTTGATGTAAAGCTTGTTATTGATGACAACCCTGGTGAGATAAAAGAAAACACCATAGTTGGACGAGAAGTAGATACTCTATCTAGCCTGATAGAAAAATATAAAGATGCAAAGACAGGATACACCCTAATTAATTTGAGTTATAAAAATTTAGATACTGCAGAAATTAATGAAATAACAGAGACGACTGTATTTGATTATGATTCAAGGTTTGAAATTATAGCTAATTATGAAGCAAACCAATATAAAGTATTTTTGTATCCTGATAATGGTGCAACAGATCCTCCTCCAATAACTGTGTCATATGATGAAGAAATACTATTCTTAGCTAGCCCCAAAAGAGAAGGATATAAATTTTTAGGTTGGTACGATAATGCTAGTGATATGTTTGTGCAAAATGGTGATATTTATGCAAGTCCTAACAACACTTCATTAATAGCAAAATGGGAAAAAGAAACAAGCGATTTTCCATGGCTTTATGCAGGAGTTGGATTTGGTTTAGGAGCAGTCTTAACTGCAATCATACTACTAGCTGCTTTCTATATCTTGGTTAAGAAAAATAATGCACAAGCAAAGGCTATTACTAGCAAAATAGAAAATTTAGAAAAACAAGTAGAAAAAGATAAAGAATAAAGGATAAAGTTATGAAAATGAATGTTAAAAATAAGGCACAATTTGTATTTTTAATTGCAGGATTATTATTAATAGCCTTGCTTTTAACATCTACTCCCTCATTTTTTAATCATAAAAACATAAATAAAGTAGAAGCTGCTGGCGATGCAGTCTATACCTTTGTAGGAGGGGCTAGCCCACACTATGCTGTATCTGGATATACAGGAACACCTACAGAGATAACAATACCCGAAGAATATGATGATGCTACAAATGGACTATATCCAGTTAAAGTTATAAATGATGAGGCATTTAAAGGTTGCGCATCGTTAACCTCAATAGTTTTTCCCAATAATTTAGTCGGAATAGGAGCAAGTTCTTTCGAAAATTGCACGAGCCTAGCATCCATAATAATTCCAGTTAATGTAACATCTTGTGGCTCCAAAGCTTTCGCGGGTTGTGACGCATTAGGATCTGTGACATATGCAGTAAATATTAATTTATCAAGTACTGGAGAATATGCATTTCAAGATTGTACATCCTTAGTTTCAATTGAAATACCAGACAGTATGACAGAAATTGATAGATACACCTTTAGTGGTTGTTCTAAACTAGAAACGGTAACATTTGGAGCAAGCAGCCAATTGACTAAACTGGGAGGTTGGGCCTTTTTTGGCTGCTCATCTTTGACTTCTTGTGTGCTTCCTAGCGGAGTTACAAGCATATTTAGAAGCTGTTTTGCGAATTGTAGCTCTTTGACAAATATGACAATACCAGATGGTGTGGAAACAATAAATGCTTCTATTTTTCATACCTGCACAGCTTTAAATTCAGTAACACTTTCTCCAAACACAAAAACTATAGCAACCTATGTTTTCTTTAAGTGTACATCCTTAACTTCAATAGAAATTCCAAGTGGAGTTGAAAGTATTGATAATAGAGCTTTTTCGGGGTGCACGGCATTAAAGTCTATAAAATTTGCAGAAGGTAGTAAATTAAAAAGTATTGCGAATACATCTTTAGCTGCATGTAATGCTTTAGTGTCAATTACACTTCCAGATCAGGTGACAAATCTTAATGATTGTTTTGATTCTTGTGCTAACTTGAAGGAGATAATATTAAAAGGCTCAATTCCTCCAAGTATAGGGAGTGATATATTTAATTCAGGGATGTCAAGTGAGGATGCAAAAATCTACGTTCCACATGCAAGTGTTTCAACATATAAGGAAGCAACAGAATGGTCAAACCATGCTAATAAAATATACCCATATCCTTTGGAGTTTGTAACCATTAATTTAGATGGGGGAGAGTTTTCTAGTGAAAAGACCTTTAATCATAATGTTGAAAACAATACCATAACTTTAATAAATCCAGTTAAAGCTGCAAGTACATTTAATGGCTGGAGAGAAGTAGGTAAGCCTGGAGTTGTTGTAGAGCTAACATTACCAGCAGATAATACTGAACTAAAGACATATACAGCCTATTGGGGCCCTGTATATAATGTGTCATACGAGCTAAATGGTGGAACGAATCATGTAAATAATCCAGCAAATTATGTAGCTGAGGATTTAGCTCTAATGCTTTTAGAGCCAACAAGAGCTGGATATACTTTTGATGGTTGGTATGATAATTTATCCTTTGGGGGAAGTGTAATCACAGAAATTCCTCTAGGAAGTACAAGTGATAAGACATATTATGCAAAATGGACTGCAAAAACTGATACGCCATATACCATTAAATATTACCAACAAAACATAGAAAATGATGAATATACTGTGGTAGAAACAGATAGCACGAAATTTGGCACAACCGATACAACAGCAAGTATTATAGATTATGAAAATAAATATCAAGGCTTTACATTTACTGAAACAAAGTCTTTAACATCTGGAACAATTGCAGGTGATGGTTCACTTGTATTAACGGCATATTACAATAGGAATAAATATAAGGTAAATTTTGTTGATTTTGATAATTCTCCTATAATTCCCGAACAAGAAGTAAAACATGGTGGGAATGCTATAGCACCTGCAAACAATCCAACAAGAACAGGATATGAGTTTGCAAACTGGGACACTATTTTTACTAATGTAACTAAAGCTCTTACAGTCAAAGCAACATATACGGCAAATCAATATACAATTACTTTTAATACTAATTGTGATGCTGTAGTAAATTCAATAACACAAGGTTATGAAACAGCGATAGAAAAACCTGAAAATCCAAAACGCACTGGTTATACTTTTGTTGATTGGTATATAGATAATGGTGAATTCCAAAATCTATTTGTATTTGATACTATGCCATTAGATGGCGCTATACTTTATGCAAAATGGAATCCAAATACCGATACGAAATATACAATCGAATATTACAAACAAAATATTAATAATGATGGGTATACATTAGCTGAAACAGACAATACTAAATTTGGCACAACCGATACAACAGCAAGTATAATAGGCTATGTAGATAAGTATGCGGGCTTTACATACACTGAAATAAATTCTATCATTTCTGGCATAATTGCAGCAGATGGTTCACTTGTATTAAAGGCACATTACAATAGGAATAATTACATTATTACCTTTAACAGCAATGGCGGAAGTGATGTTAGCCAAATAAATAAACGATATGAAGCAATGGTAGAAGCTCCCGCAGTCCCTACAAAACTTGGTTGTACATTTGATGCATGGTATACAGATAATGGTGAATTTCAAAATCCTTTTGAATTCAATACTATGCCCTTGAATGGCGCTAAGCTTTATGCAAAATGGAATTTAATCCCGTATTCTATCGACTACAATTTAGATGGTGGAAATGGAGATGAAGCTGCGACAAATCCTACAACATACAATGTTGAAAGTGAAAATATCACATTAAAAAATCCTAAGAAAGCAGGTTATATCTTTCTCGGTTGGACTGGGACAGGTTTAGAAGAGTGCACAATGGGTGTGGTGATTTCTAAAGGTAACACGGGTCATAGAGTATACACTGCGCATTGGACACCTAGTACAAATACAGCATATAAAATTAGATACTATCAAGAAAAGATAGTAGGTGGATATGCTTTTTATGAAGAAGAAACTCAGTATGGCACAACTGACACTAATACTACTTTAACTGGTTATGAAAACAAATATCCTGGTTTTCAATATACCGCAACTGGCTCTGTATTGTCTGGAAAAATTGCAGGAGATGGCACACTTACATTAAAAGTCTATTATGATAGGAAGATATATAGGGCAACTTTTATTAATGAAAATGAGCAATATGATATGCAAGAAATTAAGTATGGTGGGAATATAATTAAACCTGCCTCAACTCCTACAAAAGCTTCCGATGCAAAATATACATATACTTTCAAAAGTTGGAGCCCTAATGTTCCTGAAACAATTTCTGCAGATATAGGTTTTGTTGCGACATATATAGAAACCATCAATAAATATAAAGTAACTTTTGTTGATTTTGATGATAGTGTTTTAAAAACACAAGATGTCGAATATGAATCTACTAATGTAACAGCCCCTATAAACCCTACAAGGGTAGGATATACATTTAAGGGATGGGATACATCTTTTAAAACAATTGTGGGAGCTATAACTGTTAGAGCAACATATACGATTAATAAGTATACAATTACTTTTAAGAAAAATGGAGAAGAAACTCAAGTAGTAGTAAATTATGGTGATAAAATTACAAAGCCAGCAGATCCTCAAAAAACTAATTGTGTATTTGATGGGTGGTATGCAGATGTAGCTTTAACTGAAAAGTTTGATTTTAATAAGGTGTATAATGCAAATAAAACGATTTATTCAAAATGGACCTGCAATGTCGATATCAAACTTGTTATTGATGATAATCCTAGTGAAATAAAAGAAAATATAGTTGTTAGTAAAGAAGGTGAAACTTGGGCTAGTTTAATGGAGCAATATAAAGATGCAAAGACAGGCTATACATTAACAAGTTTAAGTTACAAAAATCTAGATAATGCAGAAATTAATGAAATAACAGAAACAACCGTTTTAGATTATGACTCTAGATTTGAAGTTATAGCTAATTATGAAGCAAATCAGTATGAAGTGTTTTTGTATTTAGATAGTGATGGTAAAGAGGCTTTAGAGTCGAGAACAGTATTGTATGATGAAAAAATTGACTTTTTAGAAATTCCTACAAGAGAAGGATATAGGTTTGTAGGATGGTACAGCAATGAAAATGATATGTTTGTTCAAAATGGAGATATCTTTGCAATTCCTAATGACCTTGCTTTAACGGCTAGATGGGAAGAAGAAAGTTCTAATGCTCAATTGATGTATATTGGTATAGGAATAGGGGTAGGGCTTGCTTTAATAGCAGGTGCAATATTTATTGCTGCTTTTGTCTTGAAGAAGAAAAAAGTTGCAACTCAAACTAATACATCTAACGACTTCATAGAAGATTTGCCTGAAAAAGATGACAAAGAATAAAGTTAAGAGAAAATATAAAAGTTAATTTTTGAGTGCAAGTAGTTGGTTAACTGAAAATTTTGCTAAAATATGACAATAACTTAAAAAAGCTTTGATTTTTTTCACTTATTATGTGATACTCTAACATACTAAAGCAACACTTTACATTTCAAAGCGATAAAATTTTAAAGGAAAATTATGGAAAAGCAATTGAGGAATAAAATGCTCATAGGTTTTTTTGTTGTAGGGCTATTAATAGCACTAATTGTTTTAGCTACTCCCTTGTTTTTATCTGATATAAACAAAGTATATGCAGCAGATTCATATACAGTAACTTTTCAAGATGATGATGGCACTATTTTAAAAGAATGTACGGTGCTTCATGGTCAAGCTGCTGTGCCTCCAGAAAACCCTTCAAAAGTAGGGCATTATTTTAAAGGTTGGAACCCATCTAATTTTTCAAATATAACTGAAGACAAAATTTTTAAAGCAACATATGGAAAAACTGTATATAAGCTCATTTTTAATGAGTGCTATGCACCAAGGGATTTATATTATCAAGACGAAGTGATTGAGCCAGAGCCTCCAACAAATGAAGCATATATATTTATAGGCTGGTTTTTAGATTATGAAACATTTAATATTCCTTATGAGTTTACAACGATGCCAGCTGAAGATGTTACAATTTATGCGAAGTGGACTCCTAAACAATATAAGGTTACCTATAACTTAAATGGCGGAATTGTTGATGGTGTTAATCCCGATACATATGATATTGAAGATTTATATACTCCACTTATAAATCCAACGAGAAAAGGCTATATATTTATAGGCTGGAGTGGAACATATTTAGAAGGAAATACCAATAAAGTAGTAGATGTTCGACATATCTCTGAGCCTGCCCCAATGATTGAAAAAACGTACACAGCTCACTGGGAAGCTACTAAAAATAAAGTGCTTTTTAAGGATTATCAAGGAATAATTGGGGAAGATAGCGTAGATTATGATACTAAAATTAATAAACCGATTATTCCAATAAGAGCTAATCTTACCTTTGCTGGTTGGTATACTAGCCTATCATTTAACGAAGCTTTTGATTTTAATAAAATTCACAATGAAGCTAAAGATATTTATGCAAAATGGACTTCTAATATTAATATAAAGCTTTTCATAAAAGGTAAATCAGAAGTCATGAAGCAAGAGTTTGTCGTAGGAAAAGAAAAAGAGGCATTAGACTCTTTACTGAAGTTATATAGCGATGGAAAGACAGGCTATACATTGAAAAATTTCAGATATAAAAATTTAGATGATCATAGTGAATATATAATAGAACATGTTGATTTTAATTATAATTTTAAGTTTGAAATAATAGGAGATTATGAGGCTAACAAGTATAAAATATCATTTCATTTAGGCTATGATGCAGGCGGGACATCAATAGACTCTATGATAGTCTCTTATGATGATAGTTTGTATGGTTTGCCAGAAGTTACGAGAAAAGGATTTAACTTTGACGGTTGGTGGTATTGTTCGGAAGGTCATGTCGACAGGAAACTTCAAAATGAAGATATTTTTAACATTCCACACGATGTAGCATTGTCAGCAAAATGGGGAATACAAGATGCATCTGCAGCAGGTGGAACAACAGGAAACACTCCAATAGAGCCTGACAATCCAGGAGAAATAGCAAATTTACCAAAACCCACATTAGAAAATTTAACATGGTTGATTGGCTTTGGTATAGGGCTATCTCTTTTATTGCTAATTATAATGTTAATAATGATTTATAATTCTAAAAAACCAAAAAGGAAAAGAGCAAAAGTTGCTTTTTAAAAAGTTCATCATAAAAATTGATTGTTTTTAGGTAAGATATTTTAATAAACTTTTGTTTGTTTAATTAAGTTTTAATATTAAATTCTATACTACAATTTTATAAATTCTTCAAAAAGCGTTCAGTTCAACATACATTTTTATTAAAAAATTTCATGTTAAAAAAGCATTGAAATGTATAATCCACCAATTGCAGCAAAGAGTGTTGGAATGGAAATGACTAAGCCATAAAGGATAAATTTTCCAAAGCCAAATTTAACATCGTGTCTTGAAAGAATGTTGCTCCACATTATACCAGCAAGTGCGCCAACGGGGGTTAAATATGCACCGATATTAGTTCCAATAACTGCGGCATAAACTCTGGCTTTTCCAGCTTGACTAGCTGATGAAATAACTGAATTTAGAAAAACACTAGCAGGAATATTATTGATAATATTGCTTATAAAAAATGTTGCAAACCCATAATTAATTGTTTCTTCGCCTTTGCTTAAAAAGTCTGCCATAAAGGCGCTAACACCATTTTGTTCGAGTGCTAATACAATAATAAACATTGATAAAACAAAAGGAATAAGCTCCCAAGGAGAGCGTTTTAGACACCTTAAAAGCTCTTTTGGTGCTTTTTTCTGTATTAACTTTAGTATTGTGATGCATATAAAAAGGCTAATTGCAAATGCTAGACAAATGAGCCACATCTCAAAGTTGACATATGATGCTATAGCAAGAAGTATAGTGCAACCTATTAAATGAACTAGTCCAATGATGACTCCTATCTTGTCTTCAATATGCATAATTGTAGTATCGGCTTCTATCTTTTCATTTTTGAGAGTTTTACCAAAAATTAATAAAAGTATCAAATATGCAATAACCCCTGCAAAGATTGTAGGGATTGCCATAACTGTAGCGTAATCAACAAAATTTATTGAAGCTCCAGTTGCAAGAAAAATGTTTGTGGGATTTCCAATAATTAAGGCCATACTCCAAGTATTTGCAGAGACAAATTCTCCGATTAAATAAGGCAAAGGATTAATCTTTGCATTTTTTGCAAAATAACAAATAAAGGGTGAAAAGGTAAGTATTATAATGTCATTTGAAGTGACAATGGTAATTGCTCCAACGGTAAAATATAAGATTGTAAAGAGAGCGATTCCATTTTTTCCTGCACGCTTGACAGCAAGTGTGGCAAGATATCTAAAAAATCCTACTTCATCAAGATAGATTGATAAAATAGTCATTGAAATAAATAACACTAATATTTTCAATGGGTTAACTGCAGTATTTTCAGTAAAACTTGATGCAACAAAAGAAAAATCAACATTTTTTGCTGTCATTAAAATAATTGCCCCAACTAAAGCAGGCAAATAATATATTGCGACTTTATGTCCTTTAATTTTTACATAAGGGCGAATTAAAACAAGTAATAAAACACCAATACACGAAAGCACTGCGACTACAATAGTCAGCGTCATTTTCCCACCATCCCACCTCAATTAATTTCTACCATAAATTTATATTTTTATATGGTTAAAGTCAATGAATTTAAGGCTATCTAAGTAGGAAAAAAGAGCGGTGTTTTTTTGTATGAATTTTTATACACAATATTACTTTTTAATAGTGATTGTGCTAATATTTGATTATAAGCATTTATTAACATTTAATATACGTATGTTCATAGATAGGAGATGCACCATGAAAAAAAGTTTAATAGTAAATTTTAAGATTAAGAGATTTATGCTAGTATTACTAGCTTTCTTGCTTTTATTGTTGATTTTTACATCAATAAAAGTAGATAAAATAAGCAAAGTTGAGGCTAAAGAAGGACCTCATGATGGTTTATACTATGATTTGCATAATGGCACATATCGTGTTGTTGATTGTGATACTTCGGTTACTTCGGTGATAATTCCTGCAACACTCAATGATGTTCCAGTAACAAGTATATTTAATGAGTTTGGTGACCCCGGTGGTGCATTTACAGGTTGTATAAATTTGCAGTCTATAACAATTCCAAACAGTATTGCAGAGATTCTTCCACAGGCATTTTCAGGTTGTCCATCACTTTCAAATATAATTGTAGCTGAAGATAATCCTAATTTTTTATCTGATGGAGATGTGTTATACGATAAAGCTAAGACTACTTTATACTGTTATCCTTCAAAAAAAATTGAGACACATTATGAGCTTCCTATTTCTGTGACAGAGATATCAGAATATGCATTTGACAATTGTATATATCTAAATCAAGTAATAATTCCAAGTAATAGCCAGTTATCTAAAATACATACTGAGGCATTTTCTGGATGCAAACACCTAAATTCAATCTTTATTCCAAGTGGCGTAACAATTATTTCCCCAGATTCTTTTATGGGTTGCACATCACTTTCAAATGTAACTGTAGATGAAAATAGTAATTCTTTTTCATCTGTTAACGGTGTTTTATATAATAAAAATCAAACAGAGCTAAAATATTACCCTGCAAACAAAGATTGGGATGCTTCTTTAATACCAGGCACTGTGACAAAAATCGGAGATTATGCTTTTGCTTATAACAAAAAAATTACTGAAGTTATTCTTCCTACTACCATTAATTCTATATCGATCGGGGCTTTTTCTAATTGCACATCGTTAAAGTCAATAATTATCCCAAGCGGGGTTACAACTTTAAATTCTGCTACTTTTTCAAATTGTTCTTCCTTAACCTCAGTTGAAATTCCAAATGGAACCACGCTTATACGGGGAAATATTTTTACAAATTGTTATTCTTTAACTTGGGTAAAAATACCAGGTTCTGTGCAGACTATAGACCAAAATGCTTTTAAGAACTGTGTAAATCTAACTTCAATAACAATGGAAGGGGCAACACCACCAACACTCCATGCTTCTGCTTTTTCTAATTCTGGAATTGGGATGAATGCAGATAACCATGCTTCAATATTTGTTCCTTTTGCAAATATTTCTGATTATACAAGTGCAAGTGTATGGTCAAATTATTATGGGAAAATACGAGCTGATGTAGAAGAGTATTTAACTTTCAATTTATATGGCGGGGAGTTTACTGGGTATACTTCTATTCACTCTGGCATAGGATATGTGGGTTATCCAATAAGAAAGGGTTATACATTTACTGGATGGTCTGGAGGTGGATTGCCTCAAAATACAATGAATTTAACTTTTGATATAAATACTACATCTTCTAAAACATATGATGCTAATTGGGATTTAGATAGCTATATTATTTCATATAACCTTAATGGTGGTACCAATAACGCATCAAATCCTTATGATTATACATTTAACTCTCTTGACATAGAATTAAATGCTCCAACAAGAGATGGATACAATTTTATAGGGTGGAGTGGAGCAGGCTTAACAGGAAACCACTTAACTGTGACTATTCCTACTGGGAGCACTGGGGATAGATTGTTTACCGCTAACTGGGCACCGAAAACTAACATGAGTTATAAAATTGAATATCACCAACAAAATATAGGAGATGATGGATACACTTTATTTTTTGAAGATGATTCACCAACTGGTACAACTGGACAAACGGTTTATGTGGAAAATTATTTAAACAAATATGAAGGTTTTACTTATGAATCAAATGGCTCAATTTTATCTGGGGTAATACCAGCTGTTTCAGAGCTTACATTAAAAGTCTATTATAACCGAAATAAATATAAGGTAAATTTTGTTGATTTTAATAATTTTCCTGTAATCGGAGAACAAGAAGTAAAGCATGGTGGAAATGCTATAGCACCTGCAAACAGTCCAACAAGAGCAGGATATGAGTTTGCAAACTGGGATACTATTTTTACTAATGTAACCAAAGCTCTTACAGTCAAAGCAACATATACTGCCAATACAAATACTAAATATACAATCCAATACTATCAACAAAATATAGGAAATGATGGATACACTTTATTTTTTGAAGATGATACACCAACTGGTACAACCGATACAATAGCAAGCATATTAAACTATGAAAACAAATATACAGGTTTTACATTTACAACAAATAACTCTATAACATCTGGCACAATTACAGGTGATGGTTTACTTGTATTAACGGCATATTATAACCGAAATAAATATACGGTAACTTTCGTTGATTATAACGATTCACAAATAGAAGTGCAAGAAGACATAAAGTATGGTGACAGTGCAGTTGAACCCTCACCAAACCCCGGAAGAGCAGGATATGAGTTTGCAG
>JAAZJD010000058.1 GCA_012800525.1 Clostridiales bacterium | reverse complement strand
CTTTTTTCAAATTATTAGTAATTTTTCTATGCATATATAATACTATTTTTTGTCATATAACAATAGCATTTTCTTAAAATATGTCTATTTAAGTCATAATCGTGTGAATAGAATCCTAGTCTTTGATGCTTTTATTGACTTTAATGCCACAGAATATATATAATTTATTAGACAAAATAAAATTTTATTTAATAAAAGATGCATACTTCTTTGGGGAGATATAATGAAAAGTAGTGTTAAGAAATTTAGTAGTTTTGTAATAATTGTGATGCTTGTTGTTTTTGCTCTTGCAATATTTGCAACATCTTCATTTGCTGTTAAGGCAGAAGGGCCAACATCGATAGAATTGCCTTTAAAATTAGTTAAAAAAGTAGAATTTAAGCTTGATGAGTCAAGTGCACTAATAGAGCAACCATTAGCAGCAGATGAAAATTTTACATTTAAAATAGGTGAGACAGAATATACCATAGGGCGTGGAACACATTTTAATATTCCAACAGGAGAAGGTAAGGTTTGGCAATATAAAGCTTTAAAAAGTGGAAGTTTTGCAAATCTTGATACGACTGAAAATAATTTCAAAAAGCCTGGAATATATAAATCTCCTACAATTACTGCAGAAGATTTAATAGAAGGAGCAACTGTTGGCGAAAATGGTCCTACCATTACTCTTCCTGAGGGTGGGACATATATAGAATATACAATTGGAATAAAGTTAGGAACTTTAAATGCATATGCATCAGATGCTGAAAAAAGGTCATTTAATACTAAAGCACAAGGAGTAAATCCTGCATATACATTTACTGGAGCTGTTACAACAGATTTTGATAGTGTTACATACTCTCCACAACTTGGAACAGATGTAGAAATATATAAGCCTGAAGGGAGTGAGACTGAATGGAAATTTAATGGTGCATACTTAGATGTTGTAGAAAATAATTTTATGCGTTCAGGTACATATACAGCAAATGTTAAAGCAAAAGAGAGTAGTTATTATGTTACTGATGAAAATTCTATAATTCAATATGAAATCCACAAAGCAGATGCAACTTCCTTTGTATATAACACAGGAGGCGACGAAAAACAATATTATGCTGTAGGAGTTTATGGCATACCTTTAAGGGAAGCATATGCATTTAACCTAGAATCAACCATAGCTTTGAAAGGTACATGGAATATGATAGAGCCAGCGGGTGAATTAGATAAAATAATTGATGAAACAATTGCTACGCCAGGAGGAGCTATATCCGATAGTGTATACACATTTAAGTTTACTGCAGAAGAAGGATATGAAAATGAATATTATAACACTGCAAATCTTGAGCAAGTACATATTAAAGTTTTAAGTAAGCCACAAGTTAGATTTATAAAACATGATGGCACTTTTACCTCTTTACAAGATGCAGACATTGAAACTACAGAATATATAGCCAAATTTAAAATCCCAGATTCAGGTATAACAAAATCAGGATATACATTTAAAGGTTGGGTTTTAGATGGAGATGAAACTAGGCCATATGAAAAAACAACATCACCAATGGATTTTGTTCTTCAAGCAAGATTTATCTTTACACAAAAGTGGGAAGCAAACAAGGATACAAAGTTTAAACTAAAATATTTCTTTGAGCATATCTCAGAAGTAGATGATGATGGAAATCCTGTATATAAAGAAGGTCTTGGACCCACAGCTTTTCCTAATGAAACAGCAACAGGAACTACAGATGCTACATTAAAAACAAACGAAGATATTGAGACCTTTGGATTTGCTGATGAAAGCAAATATAAGCTTTTAGGATTTGAATTTAACCAAATTAAGACTTTGGCAGATGAAGATAATAAAAACTTTAAAATTAAAGGTGATGGATCAGCAGAGTACAAGTTATTTTATACAAGAAAGACTTTTTCTTTTGTTTTTGAAGCAAAAGAAGAAGATGCAATTGATCCTGCATCTCTTCCAGCAGACATATTAGATATTAGGTTTGGTAAAAAACAAAAACTGCCTACTGATGAGATTGCAAAAAAAGGATACATATTTAATGGATATACTGATGGTTTGAAAAAGACAAGAACAGGCGAAAACCAAATTTTTAAAGCTGGAGAAGAATATAACTTTAATGAAACTTCAAATGAAATACATGATGGAGCTAAAGTTACATTTACATTAAACTTTTCAGCAAGGAAGGATGTACCGTATGTTGTATATCATAAACTTTTAAACGGTACAGATTTAAAAGATCCAGAGATAATAAAAACTGGTACAACTAAAGAAGAAGCAAGAGCGGTTTATGCGCTAGTAGGATATAGAAAAGCTCAAAGTCCAGATCCTTTGAAAAAAGATACAGGAACGATTGAAGTAACAGATTTAGCTAATACTTTGAGTCTTGAAGAGCTTGTCGCAAGTGAAGAGATTTTAAAACTATATTGTTACTATGAAAAAATTACTGGAACATATATTTTTGATTATCCAGGAGCTCCAGAAGGACCTGCAAAAGCAGTTGAATACGGCGATATAATAACTCTTCCTAAAGCATTAACAAGTGATGAAAGCAGAGTCTTTTTAGGTTGGCAAATAAATGGTGGAAGCAAATATTATGAAGCTGAATCTACTTTTGAATTTAGAGGTGGAGATTTAGTGTTTACACCAGCTTGGTCATATGCGCAAGGGCAAACTGAAGAAGAAACATTTGATAATAGCTTTACATATACAAAAGAAAAAATAAAACTTAGTGGTGGTGCAATTGCTGGTATAGTTATAGCTTCAGTTGTAGTTGCAGGTATTATTACCTTTTCAATTATTTGGTTTGGAGTTAAAAAGAAAAGCTTTAAAGATTTAATTCCTAAAAAGGGTGTTAGAAAAGGGAAAGGAAAAGGTAAAAGAAAAGGCGGCTTTTTAAAATAAAAATATAAGCATAGAGTTTGCAGTTAATTCAAGCTGTAAAAATACTGAAAATTATAAAGTATTGCTAAATTAACTTATAATAGAATATAGAATAATATAATAGCAAACTTAAATTATAAAGTGGTAAGAAATGAATATAGATGACGTATTAAAATATTGTGATCATACAAATTTATCACAAACTGCAACTAGCAAAGATATATTAAAGCTTGTTAAGCAAGGTGAAAAATATGGTGTAGCATCAGTTTGTGTTGCACCTTGTTTTATTTCTTTTGTAAAAAATATTAGCAACATAAATTTATGTACAGTTATCGGTTTTCCAAATGGGTATCAACTAACTGCGACTAAGGTGTATGAGACAAAGCAAGCTATAGCACTTGGTGCTAATGAGATTGATATGGTGATTAATATTAATTGGCTTAAAGAAGGAAAACTTGAAGATATTTTAAATGAGATAAATGAAGTAAAGGCAGCTTGTAAAGGAAAAGTATTAAAGGTAATTGTTGAAACCGCTTTTTTAGATAGAGAAGAAAAAATTAATATTTGTGAAGTTATTAATAAATCAAATGCTGATTATATTAAAACTTCAACTGGATTTGCATCAAAAGGAGCAACATTTGAAGATATCAAATTATTTAGAGAATATATAAAAGGCAAAAAAATCAAAGCAGCAGGCGGAATCAGAACTCTTGAAGATGCAATTGAATATATAAATTTAGGTTGCGATAGATTAGGAACAAGTTCTCTTGTTAAAATCAAAGAGCAAGAAAGCGGCGAAACACAATACTAAAATAGATTAAGATTTTAAATGCCAAATTTTAATGTTATAAGCTATTAGTTTGCTTAAATTTAAAACATTATTGTATGGAGATACCGATGATACCAACACCACATATTACAGCTAAAAAAGATGATTTTGCAAAAACTGTTTTAATGCCAGGAGATCCCAAGAGGTCAAATTACATAGCTAAAAATTTTTTAAGTGATGCTAAGTTAGTAAATGATGTTAGAGGAATTCAAGGTTATACAGGGTTATATAAAGGTAAAAAAGTTTCAGTGATGGCCTCTGGCATGGGTATGCCTTCAATGGGAATATATTCATATGAATTATTTAATTTTTATAATGTAGATAATATTATAAGAGTTGGTTCTGCTGGAGCTACAAGTGAAAAGGTTAAAGTTCATGATATCGTAATTGGACAAAAAGCTTTTACAAAATCTAGCTTTGCAAAATGTTTTGGCTTAAGTGAGGATTTTGAGGCACTTGCAACTAAGTCTTTAGTAGATAGAGTAGTTAAACTTTGTAAAGAGAAAAAGTTAAATGTGCTTGCAGGAAATATCTTTTCATCAGATGTCTTTTATGGTGAAGAAAGTTTATTTTCATACTTTAAAGATAACGATATTTTAGCAGTAGAAATGGAAGCAGCGGCTTTATATATGAATGCTTTTAAAGCCAATAAAAATGCATTAACAATATGCACAATTTCTGACAGTTTGATTACTGGAGAAAGCCTAAGTGCAAAAGATAGACAAGAGTCTTTTGATGAAATGATTTATTTAGCACTAGACCTTGCAATAAGCTTATAAAGATAATATAACTTTAACTAGAAAGCTTTAAGTTTATATGGGATTCTATTTTACATGATATTGTTACCTAAATTTAGGTTTTAAGAAATAATGAAAAAAAGAATATTTTTAATTGTACTAGATAGTTTAGGAATTGGAGAAGCTAAAGATGCTTTTCTATATAACGATGAAGGCTCTAATACTTTTAAATCTTTGCATGATTCAGGTTATCTTGAAATACCAAATTTAACTCGACTTGGCATATACAACATTGATAACAATAGTGGATATTTAAAAGAAAAAAATCCTATTGGAAGTTATGCTAGGCTTCAAGAAAAGTCTATTGGGAAAGATACAATTTTAGGGCATTGGGAAATTGCAGGATTAGTTTCTAAAAAAGAATTGCCAGTTTTTCCAAAAGGATTTCCAAAGAGTTTTATAGACGAATTTAGCACTAAATGCAATCGCAAGGTCTTATGCAATATGCCATATTCTGGCACAGAGGTTATTTATGATTTTGGAAGAGAACATATTGAAACAGGTGCATTAATTGTCTATACATCTGCTGATAGTGTTTTTCAAATAGCGGCACATGAAGAAATCGTGCCTTTAAAACTTTTATATGAGTACTGTAATATTGCAAGAAAGCTCTTAATAGGCGATTTGGCGGTAGGTAGAGTAATTGCAAGGCCTTTTGTTGGAAGTTACCCAAACTTTCAAAGAACGTCAAATAGAAGGGACTATTCTTTAGCTCCACCAACTGATACAATGCTTAATCTTTTAGCTAACAATGGTTATGAAGTTATAGGCGTTGGAAAGATATCAGATATATTTGCAAATAGTGGGATAACTAGTTCATATAAAACAAACTCAAATCTTGATGGTATTGATAAAACAATAGATATAATTAAAAATAAAAATTTTGAAGGACTTTGTTTTGTAAATCTGGTAGACTTTGATATGCTCTATGGCCATAGAAATGATGTTAAAGGCTATGCTTTAGCGCTCAATGAATTTGATTTAAAGTTACCTGAGATTTTATCTAATCTTTTACCAACTGATATATTGATATTAACAGCTGACCATGGTTGTGATCCAAGTACAGCTTCTACAGATCATTCTAGGGAAGATGTGCCAATGATACTTTATTCAAAGTCGCTAAAACAAAATGTTAATCTTAAAACTAGAGATAGCTTTGCAGATATCTCTGCAACAATTTTGGAGCATTTTTCAATAGAAAATACTTTAGAAGGACTAAGCTTTCTTTCAAGCATAAAAAAGGGGCTGTGAAAGCCTTGAAGGCGACTCATAAATGCATTTATGTTTCAATTAATATCAAAAACAGCCTTCCCCCCTCGTCATGTTTGTTTTTTGCAAAGAAAAACTGTTAAAATTTTTTTAGTTTTTTAACAGCCCCTTATATTTTATGTATATTTAGCTAAATATTCTTTATTTAGAATCTTTGTCACTTATATCTGTAGTTTTATCTTCACTCATAGTTTCATCTAAAAGCTCTGTTTGGTTTTTTAAATATTCCTCTATTACTTTTTGCTTGTATTCTTCATCTTTATTTAAATATTCCTCTATTACTTTTTGTTTATATTCTTCAGTAACAACTTTTTTTGCTGGTTTTTTAATTTGGTGAATTAATCGGATAACTAATGAAACCAGGAGGAGAGCAAATGGTATTACCAGTAAAAGGATTGCTCCAGCACCAGAAGTGAAGGCTTTATATATGAGGCTTAAACCTTTGCTTTTAGCAACAAGTACAGCTTCCACATTATTTAGTAAAACTGGTTTATCTACTGCTGGAGAGTTATCACCTTTTGTTTCTATATACCACTTGCCATCTTTTTCATATGGTGCTTTATGTACTCTATGAGTAATGACTTGTCCTTGTAGTGAGGTTGAATGAAAAGTCACTACATCTCCTACTTTTAGCTTCATTCTTTCTTCTTCAGTTTCTGTGAGTTTTGATAAAATTACATCACCAACTAAGTATTCAGGCTCCATACTGTCAGTGAGTATATAGTAGAATCTATATCCAAAAAAACTTGGCTTTTTGCCGGAAAAAATTTGGACAATGAGACCAAGGCATACAATGATAACAAAAATAAAAACCACAGCTATAACAGCGGTTGCTATTTGTTCTGCAACTTTTTTGGTTTTAGCTACTTTAGATTTTATATCAGTGTTTTCTTCTTCGCCCTCTATTTTAGTTTTAGTATTGATTTCTTTCTTCTCTTTCATTACTATCAATCAGCTTTATGCTTTATTCTTTTTCCTACGTTTTGGTCTTGAATGTTTGAAGTAAATATCGCCTTCCCATTTCTTGAAGCGTTGTGGTTCTTTCATTTTTTCTTCTTGCTCTGCTAGTAATCTAGCATGTGCTTCTTCAGCTTCTTTCAATTTCTTTTTCCAAATTCTTTGATCTTTTTTAGATTTACCACTCCTTTCAAACTCAATTCTGATTTGTTCAAGTTCTTGTTCACTCTTAGAAATTCTTGCACGCTTTAATAACTCCTCGACATCTTTGTAATGTTCGACTATCATTGTAGTTCTAATTTCATTTACAATACGTTTTAATTCGTTATTTTTAGCTTCTTCATCGGAATAGAACTTTGCAATAATTTCTTTGCGTCTCTTTTCAGATAAGAGTTTTTGTTCATCAATAGCAAGGCGTATAGCAAGCTCTCTTTCTCTTTCCCAATATATTTTTTTACGTTCAGCAAGTTCTTCAGCAGCTTCTTGTTCTTTGATAGCCATTCTTTCATAATAGGCTTTCATTTCAGCTTCTATTTCTTTAGCTTTCTTTTGTTCTTGAAGAATTTGTTCTTTTAATGCTGCAGCTTTAGCTTCTTCTTCTATTTGTGCACGCATTGCTTCTTCTTTTATGCGCTCTTCCTCTTCAATACGAAGTCTTTCTTCTTCAAGGCGACGTCTTTCAGCTTCAGCTTTTCTTTCAGCTTCAATTCTTTCTTCTTCAGCTTTTTTAAGAGCAAGCCTTCTTTCAGCTTCAATCTTTCTAGCTTCAAGCCTTAATCTTGCTTCTTCTTGTTTCTTTCTTCTTTCTAAATCTCTAGCTTCTCTTAAAGCTAGTTTTTTAGCTTGAGCTTCTTCTTGAAGTTGTTTTGCAATTAAGCGTTTTTGTGTAATACTATCTTCTTTGGCTTGATTAATTCTATATTGTCTAATAACTCTATCTAATGCTGCATTAATTTTTGCAATTTCTGTTAGATTTAAAGTTTTTTGTCCTGGTACTCTATAATAGATTCTACGAATTTCGTTAAGATCCATTTTGAGTTGTGGGAAATCATCTGGTACAAAGTCATCTATATTTTTTGTAATATATTCATCAGCAACGATCTTTTCATCTTCCATAGCTTTTGCTAGGGAGTCTTCGCCTTGTCTAATTGAAGCTATAGATTGTAGTAACACAGTATTTAAAAATACGATGCCTCTATATTTTTCTGATAGGGATTCACTAAGATCAACAGTTTCTGTGCTGGTTTCAATTTTATATTCCATTTGCTCAGCACTTTCAACGAATTGCCATAATAGTAGGGCTTTTTTAAAGTTAGGGTCTTTTAGTATAACGTTAGTACGTGTAATTGGAGGTCTAACTAAAGCTGAGTTTTTCATTTCTTTAGCAAATGGTGAGCGTAAGAAATCGTCTATAATGTTTCTCATTCTTACAACTCTTTCTACATCTGATAATTGTTCACCTTGTTTTTTGAAAGCTGCATCAAATGGGAAGTTTGCTGAGTTTGAAAGACTATAGTCAACTTTTGCATCATCTAAATCAAATGCAGTTTTAATATTTACACCAATTTCACCAGATTGCATTAATGCATTTTGGATTATATTAAAACGACGCTCAATAAAGTCTTTAGTTTTAAGTAATAGGGTATAAATAAATCTATTTTCATAAACTTCAAAACTTTCTTCTTTTGAAGTGTTCAAAATCTTAGAGGGAATAACGGTGCCATCATCTTTAACAGAGGCAATTAAGTTAGTATGTTGAGCTAGGTGTTTAACAGATTCAATTGTAATACTTTTAGCTAGTGAAACGTCAACAATGTCTTCTTCAACAACAATAAACTTTCTTGGATTTCGGACGATGGTATCTAGTGGGACAAGACATTCTTCAATCGTATCTATCCATGTGTCATCATAGTTTTTCTTCGTATATACTTGGCTAATTTTAAAGTCATTTTTCCCTTTATTTATGGCTTGTATATACTTTGGATAAATTTGCTCTTGTTTAAGCAGGTTATTAATCTGATAAATGATTTCTTCATATTGTCCAACTGCCATACTTAAACCTTACTCCTTGCAAATTTTTATATTCTATTTGTTTTCAATACTCGCATTAAAAGGGTTAATTTTGTTAACACTAAAACACAAGTATGAAAATATATAGGGTAAAACGAATTAGAAAAGTTTTTTCAATCTTTGTAAGTATTCCTTACATTCACCCATGTTTTCTTCACCAAATGTATTATTTAGATAATCGATATAGTCATCAACTTCATCACGGATATATGCAAGGTTCAAAGATTCAAATTTTCTTAAGATTTTATTACATAATACGTAGTCTAGACCATCAATTTCCGTTCCACCACAAGCTACATAAACAGGCACGAACTCTCTTAATTGTTTAACAATACGGTTACCAAATGCTAGACGGAAATGTTCGATAACGTAGTTGTCCATATCTTCAAACTTTTCTAGGTTTTCATCTGATACCTTATGCTCTTCCCATGCTGTGTGGAATAGCCCTTCAAGATATTTATAGTTAATTGGTAAAGACTCGGTTAAAGGAGCATCAAATGGTGCTGCCTTTGAGTTAATATTAATTGGCATACCTCTATCATAAACTTTATCAGATATAGCAAATGTTGAGTCGTCGTTATTAGCTGTTCCTACAAACCACATATTTTCTGGTAATTGGAATCTACCTTTAACAACGTGTACTGGGTCTGATGGCCATCCACTTGGAACTAGGTCAACTACCCATTGATCTCTAGATGGCATTTCAAGTATTGATAGCATTTCAGCAAAATAGTACTCAACTCTAGCGATATTCATTTCGTCTAGAACTATTGTGTATACGTCTTCTGAGAATGTAGCATCATATAGTGTTCTTAAAACTTCTGTTTCATTAAATCTTTTTGTAAATTCGTTAAAATATCCAAATAACTCAGTTCTATCACGCCATGACGGTTGAACTGAAGCAATGGTGGTTGCATTTTGTAAAAAGTGTCCAACACATTCGGGCAAAGATGTTTTACCTGTTCCAGAAATACCTTGTAGGATAATTAGTCTTGTGGTTGCCATTGATGAAAAATATAGTCTTATAATTTTTGGTTCATAATATAGATGACGCCAAGGTCTATCTGGGTTATTTGCTGCATAATTTCTAAACCTTGTACATAATTCTTCTAAATTCCATGTTGTATCATAAACTCTTGGAACATAATCTGGATCATGATATTTTCTATCAACTTCAGTGAGTTTATAAAATCTAGATTCGCCTTCTTTTTGCTCACCACTAGTAGATTCACCTTCAGTTCCTTCTAAAATATCATATCCTTGATATGCAATCTTTAATCCTAAAATTCTGTCTTTTTCTCTAGTAGTTTTAACTAATTCTTTTTTTAAATTATTAATTTCATCTACTAAATCTTGGTTTAAAACTCTATCACCGGTGAACTTTTTCAAAATACGAATTCCAAAGAATATTAATAGCCAAATAATTGCAATTAGGGTTGCAACAATTAATATAACAGAAATGATTGCTCCTATCCATTCACCAGTTGTAAGTTCAGCCTTATATTTATTAAAGATTGTCACATACATTGGAAAATTGAACATTTGATAAAATGCGCCAAATATTCCACCATAATGATTTGTTTCAGGGCTTGAGAAGAATATTCCAAGCATGCCCCCAAAAAATACTCCAAAAAATTCTTTAAAAAAGTTTGCCATACACTACGTTCCTATATTCATTAAACCTTTTAAATTTTTTAAGCCCACATCATGTCTTTCAACTTTGTGAGCTATTATATTATTTACTAGATATATATAATCTCTAAGTCTTAAAATAAACCTAGTAAAGCCTATTTCTTATCATCAGAAGCCTTCTCTTCCTTTGCAGGTGCTTCTTCAACTTTTACATCAATTTCTTCAGCTTTTATTTCTTTAGCTTCATCACCTTTTTGTTTAGCCAAATACTCTTCAATTATCTTTTGTTTAATCTCTTCTTCAGATAAGCCTTCAGTTGCAATCGTACCAGCTCCAGCTTGTTCTGTAGCCTTTGCCACTTTATTATCCATAATCATTTTTACAAATATGACTATGTTGTATACAAATAACAACACTAAGGGAAGGACAATAACTAACAAGAAGTTTGTTGGGGTTTGTAGCCATAAAATTGCTTTTCCTGTTCCAACTAAATGTGACTTATATATTCCAAGGACATTGTGTGGTAATACATAGCCTTCATCATTTGAAAGCCCTGGCTTGTCCCCTCTGGTTATATAACCAACCACCTGACCAGCATCATTCTTTTTATAATCAACAATTCTGTGAGTGTTATAAGCATTTGCAACAGTTGGCAACTCATAAGTAATTATATCGCCTATTTCTAGTTTATTTGCATCCCATTTTTTGCCATCAGGTTTTTTTGAAATTACAAGATCACCTTTTTTAAAACTATCTTTATGCGGACCATCCATCGAGTCGCTTAATACTGGCAAAAGCCTTGTAGAAGTTTTACCTATTGTGTTAGAACTTGGGTTAGCAATAATTATTATAGAAGCAGTAACAGCAAGTAATACTAAAACAATCTGAAGCACGGTTAAAACAATGTTTATTATTTTTTTATTCTTCTCGCTTATGTTTATATTTATTTTTTTCACAATTTCATCCTTCCTTTGTATACCACGCATATAAAATGTTATATACACAAAAGCAACAAGTACTGCTGCTTTATATTATTATATTATATATTTAATGTTAAAACAAGGGGTAAACAAAAATCAATTCAATTATCCTTGAAAAACTACTTCTACATTTGCATCTAGACCAGATCTTAATTCGTCTAAATATACTCCATCGTACCAAAAAACTAAAGCAAAAACTTTGTATCCTCCATTTGCCGTAAGAGCTATAGGAATAGTTGCTGTGGTAGTTGTAATTTCATTAAAATCTGTTGGATCCGCATCTTTTACGATTGAACCATAGTGAGTTTTTGGAGTTGCAGCAACAGCATCATCGGAACCAAATGCAACAACTGTACTATGATATTTCACACTATTAGGGGTGTCTCCTACGAAGAGTGACATTCTAAGTAAACCAATATTTTCATTGTTTGCACCTTGATCTGGCTCTCCATCTCCATCTAAATCTGTCACAGCTTGAAAATACACAATTAAATTAACAGCAGAGTTTCCGTGGTTTGTTACAAAGAAATGATGTTGGGTATCATTGTTTGGATTGGTTGAAATAAATGGTTGTTCTGGTTTCCCATTTTCATTAAACACTTTTACATCAGGATCCGAGCCACCTTTAGGCATCCCGATAGTAGCTCCTGTGAATGTTGTTCTAAATGTTCCAAATTCTGTAGTGTTTGCAACTGGCAATGCACTAGGAATACATGGTCTTAAATCATGAGAAGTATCAAGAGAAATTTGGTTTCCAGGAACAGCTCCTCCCATATATTGATTCCATGAAATAGAAATCTCGGATTCACCACTATGTTCTGCTGTAAATGTTAGAGTGTCTATAGTGACTATTGAGTTAGCGGTAAACCATGCAAAAGTTGCGGTAGATATGCTGATAACCAACAAAGCTACCATGAGAATGGTCGAAAATATCATAAGTTTTGGATGTTTTTTTCTTTTTTCTTTAGACATGATTCTCTCCCGCAAGCTTTACTATGCAATGCTGTACAATTCAATAAACAAGGCTGAGCTTATTTATTCAATTCTACACCCCCACGATAACGTGGGGGATAGATTAGACGGTTAAGTTATAAAATTACATGCTTCAATTGAATCAGTTATAAATTTAACTATCAATCTTAAGCATAAACACTAGCTTGTCCACCAGCACTAAAGTACAAGTTGAATCCAATCATTGTATTTTGGTGGGTTGTAGTTAAGAGTTCACCTTCAAACCAAGCATATGCTACTATGTCAGACTCAGTGCCACCACCGCGTAAATTAAATTTCCAATCTGCAGTAGTAGTGTCTGCATCAAATGCTTGTAGACCATTATGATCTGGGCCAACACCATAATCAGTTGGCGATTTTCCTCCAACAGGAGTTCCATAATAAGCTGTGCCGTTATTAACATATAAGCCTAAGAATTTTGTGTCAGTTGTTGGCTCTGCAAGAGGATCTGCTACACCAAGGTTCATTGTGTTTGTAGCAAATATTGCAATTCTCAACATCTTTTTAAAGTCTGCAACAAATGTTTCTCCACCCCCATCAGTTAAAGGTGTAGTTGGTGCGGCTGGATCATATACATTGATGTCAGTCACAGTAATTGTAATTGGCACATATCTAGCAGTGCTTGCATCTTGGTTTTTAACTTTGAAATAAGTTGGTTTCCATGGTGTTACAGAGTTTACTGCGCTTTTAAATACAGGTGCGCCATTACTCAATTCTAGAACACCTTCATTAAAACTTACATCTGTGGTTGCTGCAACACTGTTTTTTGCAGGTAGCGATATTGGCACCATTGGATGAATGTCGGTTGCAGCTGTTAACTGAACCACGTTTGACCATGTACCATCAACAGTTGATAATGCAATGTTAGCATCGGTTGTAGCAGCAGTCGTTAATTTAGCATTTTGTGCTGTTGCTGTGCTTTGAGCGGAGTACCACGCAAATGTTGCTGTGGAAATAGCAACAACTAGGAGGACTACCATCAAAACAGTACTAATAAATAATGATTTTCTTGTTCTTTTCATCTTTCTTTTTCTCCTTTTTGATGAATTTCGTATACATCCAGCGAATTTTCATCGAGCCACTTTTCTTCGTTTGCCGTAGGATACTAGCTATCTATCATACTGCGATATGAAGCTGTTTCCTGAACACCGTCTTACAATTCAGTAGCGACAAGAGTCTAATTTGCCAATGTTCTTACGTATTTATATAATATATTATTGAATTTTGAAAGTCAACATCTAAAAGGCATAAGTATGCGCTTAAGTGAACTTCGGGGACAAAATTTTGTTATATTATATATTATAATGATATCAAAAAAAGACTTTAAATAGCTAAAATAATGACAAAAAACGTAAAATTTATAAAAAATGATTAATGTTTATAATATTTTTTGGAGAAGATGTAATGTTAAAAAATCAAATATTTTGTGTTGTTATTCACAAAAAATTCACAAAAGGAAGAAAAAACTGTTAAATGTGAAGGCGCTGATAACTGTAGATTTAGAATCAATTTCAGCATAATTTACCTTTGAAAAGATAGAGAATCACAGAATAAAAGGGATTTTTGAATTAAAAAATCGCACCAATTTTTGATGCGAAATTCATATGTTTTATGTGAATGAATGTTTGTTAAATCAGCTTCAAGGTAAAAGAAAAATTTATGTGATTAATCGAGAGGAGAGCCTACTGCAATACCAGCATCACTGAACTTGAAGTCTATGCTTATTGTTCCACCAAGTCTTTCATTGACAGTGTCAGAATCCCAGCCTTCAATCCAGATTGCAATACTATATCTAACTTTTTCGTTAACTCCAATAACTCCACCTTGTTTTTCTACGATAATATCTTTGGACATAAAGGGAGTAGTATACCATGGAGCGGGGGTGATGTTGTTCTCACTAATATATCTATTTACATCTCCACCATAATTGTTTTCTATTTCATAGCGATGTAGGATTTCATAGCCATGCACAACAGTTGATGGATGTGGTACAACAAG
>JAAZJD010000057.1 GCA_012800525.1 Clostridiales bacterium | reverse complement strand
CAGATGAATTTGCTTGTGAGCTTGGATATGGTAGACATCTAGCTTCAGCTTTAGCTTTTATTAGTAGAGGTCAAGAAGGTCGGAAAGGCACTTTATTAGATAGAGCATTAGCATCTCATCCAGATACAAGTGAAAGAATTAGAAGATGTGGCGGAGTCGCATAAGACTTATTTTAGCATTATATAAAGCTTATTTTTATTTCTTTGATCTTTTAGATTAGTTGGTTTTAATATCAAAACTAAAAAGAGATTAATTTATAAAAAACTGTTAAATGAGCTGACCCCCAAAAGTTGGACCAAGAAAATCTAACTTAAGGAGGTCAGTTTTTTATTATGAAAATATAAATATATTAAAGTAGCAAGATTTTTTAAAAACGGAAAAAGAATAGTTTTTGAAATTGGCTAAAAATTAAATTCTTTTGTTGTCGTTATCTATCGTTTTTTACAACTCTTTTTTTGATTGTCTTAAAAAGAAAAAATATGGTTTTACATAAATTTATATTGTTTTGATGCTCGTTTATGGTTTTAAATTGTATTTTTTAAAAGTGAAATACATATGGAGATATAGGCTAAAACGTTAAAAAAGCGTTAATTTTAAAATTAAATTAAAAATTACTGTACAAAAATGCAAGAAACTCTTTACATAGTTAAAGTTATTTGCTAAAATGTACACTATAGGAGAAAGTAGAATGTTCAACAAGATAGCAAAATCAGTTGTTTTTAGCGTTAGTGAGATAAGAAAGCACTTTCAAACAGGTGCCGCGATGTTTTCATGGCTAAAAAGAAGAATCATAGATAATAATATAGTAAAGATTAAAAGGGATTTGTATTCAATAGTTAATCCAATCATAGGAGCTCCTTTTGCGGATAAGTTTATGATAGGAAGCGCTATAACAAAGTCATCATATATCGCATACCATAGCGCTTTTGAATTTCATGGGTTAGCAAAGCAGCCTGGTAAGACAATGTATGTTGCAGGGGAAGAGAGATTTAGCCCTTTTGATTTTGATGGGATAAAGTACACATACACCCGTAGCCCATTTTCTGAGGGAGTTGTAAGTATAGACAAAGGCTCAGACCTTAAAGTAACAGATCTGGAAAGAACTTTAATTGATTGTTTGAACAATTTAAAGTTATCTGGAGGGGCTGAAGAAATGATGAATGGATTGGAAACAGTCTCTAGCATAAATGAGGATCTGCTTTTAAAATACCTAGAAAAATATAAAACAAATTTATTATATAGAAAAGCAGGATTTGTTTTTTCTCACTATAGAGATCGTCTTGAGCTTTCAGAGAATTTCTTTTCACGTTGCAAAGAGAGTGTAGATAATAATGTATACTATTTCCAAAAAAACGAGCCAGCGCCAGCAAAGCTTGACAAGGATTGGAATCTTATAGTCCCTGAGATAGAGGAAATGATGAAAAAATATAAAGATTCAGAACCAAGTAAAGATAGTTTAGAGAAAAAATAGAAAACCAAGCCGTTATCCTAAGTAGCCAAGAAGAAATGGTTTTATGAAGTAGTAATAATACAATAATAGATAATCATTGTTGATTACATTATTGAATTAAATAAAAAAGAAAAAAGGAGCAAAAAAATGAGTAAGAAAAATACAGATAAAAGCGGAACAGAAGAAAAAGTCAATGAGACAAAAGCGAAGAGCAAGAGAAAGGGAAAAGTCTATGACAAGGTCTATGATATGTCCAAGGAGATAGCCATTGCTTTAGCCAAAGACATAGGAAAGGATATTGCTGCGATTGTTGTCCAAGAAATAGTTAAAGAGGTAGTTGCAAAAACAAAAGAAAAAGTCCAGGAAGCAGTTGTTAAGGTGCAAGATGCTGGAAAAGAAATAGCATCAGTTTTGACTAAAGAAATAACTAAGGCCTTTATAGCAAAAGTTCAAGAAACACGTAGCAAAAGTCAAGAGGCATTTGAACAGGCTAAAGAAGTCGCAAAAGAAACAGCGGACAAAGCAAAAGAAACTTTTGATGTGGCTCAAGACTTTGCTGTAGATATTGCAAAGAGGGCAGTTGATAAGACAAGGGAAACTCTAGGAAAAGCTCAGGACTTGGCAAAAGAAACAATGGTAAAAGCAAAAGGTGATTTTAATAAAGCCCAAGAGACTTTTGATGTGGCTCAAGATGTTGCTGTAGATATTGCAAAGGAGGCAGTTGACAAGACAAGGGAAACTCTAGGAAAAGCTCAAGATTTAGCAAAAGAAACAATGGTGAAAGCAAAAGACGAGATTTGCAAAGCTCAAGAAACTTTTGATGTGGCTCAAGATGTTGCTGCAGATATAGCAAAAGAGGCAGCAGAAAAAACAAAAAAGACCCTTGATAAGACTAAAAGCATAGTGTTTGATATAGCAAAAGTTATACTTAATAGAACCCAAGAGGCAGTTAACAAAGCTCAAGATACTTTTGAGAAGACTAAAGAAGTAGTTGCAGCAAAAACTCAAGAAACGGTTGAAAAAGCCCATGATACATTTGAGAAGACCAAAGAAGTGGTCGTAGAGAAAGCAAAAGATGTAGCAAATAAGGCACAAGACACAGTTGAAATGGCTAAAGATGCTGCCAGCAAAGCACAAGAAAACTTTGATAAAACCAAAGAGGAAGCTGCAGAAAAAGCAAAAGAAGCAGTAAACAGGGCAAAGGAATCACTTGAAAAGGCTAAAGAGGTGGCTATTAAGGCTCAAGAAGCTTTTGAGAAGGCAAAAGAAGAGGCTGATGAAATAGCAAAAGAAGTCGCAGAAAAAGCACAAGAAAGCTTTGATAAAACCAAAGAGGAAGCTGTGGAAAAAGTGAGAGATGCGGTAAGCAAGACCAAAGAAGCGGTCGTAGAAAAAGCTAAAGATGCAGCAAATAAGGCACAGGACACAGTTGAAAAGACTCAAGAAAAGATTGAAAAGACAAAAAAAGAGGTTGTAGAGAAAGCTAAAGAAGCAACCAAGAAAGCTGTTACAAAGAAAGAAAAAACCGCAAAAGAGCCACAGGAAGATAAGAAATAGAGAAACTAAGAACAGTTGGTGTAACGACTATGAAGTTTTCTGTTTACATTCAAAATAGATAGCGGTAGCGGTTATATTTGCAAGTAGGTTAGCCTTAGTACTAATCAGGAGCTGCTTAAAAACTCGATTTTTAGCAGCTCTTTTTCTATCCGAAAACACTCTTATAGATTTGCAAAAATCCATCATATTAAAATATTAAATACAAAATTACGTTAATTTGTTTAATTTTGTTTTAAAAATAATCGTTTTTAGTGTAATCTATACTAATTAGAGATAAAAATGTTTATTGCATTTTATTGTTTCAGTATTGATTAAACTTGTTTTGGAATTAGCTTGTTGTCATAGGTAGACTTAAAGCATCAACCTTGGCTAATTGTCTAAAAAAGTGATATTACATAATACATATACAAGAAAGCAGGGAGCAAAAGTTTGGAAAACATATACGACAAGAAGTATTTACAAAAGAAAGAGTGGCTAGGTTTTGGCTTAGCAGCAACAGCTGGGTATATGGTTGCAGGAATATCGCAAATGTATTTGACGATATTTTTTACTGATATTTTATTATTAAGTCCAACTTTTATATTAGTTTTAATGCTTGTAGCAAGAATTTGGGATGCAATAAATGATCCAATTATGGGGATTTTTATAGATAAAACAAAAACACCATATGGCAAAATGCGCCCATATGTTTTTATTGGCGCTATTTTGATGGCAGTTTCAACAATAGTTTTGTTTATTCCAATAACAGGAGCATCAAATATAGGAAAAATGGTATTTGCTGCAATTGCATATCTAATGTTTGGAATGATTTATACTCTAGTAGATGTGCCAGCAATGGGGCTTATGAGTGTTGCAACACATAATGGGAAAGAAAGGAGCAATTTATTGTCTTTTTGTATAACAATTGGTTCAGTTTTTGGCCTATTACCAATGGCACTATATCTTGT
>JAAZJD010000001.1 GCA_012800525.1 Clostridiales bacterium | reverse complement strand
CTTTATACAATCTTACATAGTAAGAGTTAAGCATCTTTGTACTTAATTTTTTATTCAAGCAAAGTTAATATGATGAATAAAGTACTGCTGAAATCTCGGATGTGATGCCAAATCTAGATAATATATCTTTTCTTTACTATCAAGGTATTTTTCAGTTAGTAAGTAATTTAGTAATCCTAGCATTGAGCTATTTGGTATACTTTGAGTTTTTCCATAAAAGCTTGCAGGTATGAGAGTAGATTTTACCGCACTATCAATTGAAATCTTTGAAGATATTCCGCCAGATAAAAATACAGTTTCTATGTTTTTTTCAGTTATAAGCATCTCTTCAATCAAAATATTTATACCAGCCCTAATTGCTGCCTTTGCTAGTTGATAGGTTCTAATATCTTGCTGTGTTAAATGTATACCCCTCATTAAAGTATATGAATTTTGTCCATCTTTAAGGGCACCAGTTTTGTCTATAATCCCACGATCATATAAACTAGCAATAACATCAATTACACCAGTTCCGCAAAGGCCTTTTGGTAATACTCCATTTTTTATATTTCCACTTTCTATAGAGTCTGATTCAATAACCTTGCAATCTACTATACTGCCTTTTTGGCTAAATGAATATATTGCACCTTTTGTTGCAGTCATTCCACAAGAGATATGCCCACCTTCAAAACATGGCCCAGCAGAGGAAGAAGTAGATAGATATGTATCATTTCCAAATATTACAAGTTCAGCATTTGTGCCAAGGTCAATTAACATATTGTATTTCCCTTTTGATGGCTTAGGAAGAATAGATAATCCAGACAAAACATCTGCACCCACAAAGCTATTTATGCCTGGAAGCGCTACCACCTCATCAACACACTCAAAACCAAGTTTTTTGCCAGACTCTTTCCTAAAGTTTAAAAATTTTGGTGTATATGGAAAAGTTCCCAAAGGTGCTATATCTTCTTTAAATAGGCAATGTAGCATTACAGTATTTGCTGCAACTGCAACTAAACTAATTTTAGCATTACCATATTTTTTTGAAATGTCACAAATTTTATCATTTAAGGTAGAAATTAAGGCATCTTCTAGCCTTTTTTGTCCACCTTTTACTGCATATGAAATTCTAGAAATCACATCTATACCATATTTTATTTGTGGATTGTTTACCGATATTAATTCTACTGGCTTTGTTTGACCTTTTTCTAAAACCGCAATACTGATTACTGTCGTTCCAATATCGATAGCAAGATTTAACTCACCACCTGAATATTTATCAGCAAGCTCAATATCGCTAAAAGCAACTATATTTTCTTCTTCAAAAACTTTAACTGAAATATCTTTGCAAATTTTATAACTACAAGAAAGCTCTTTTTCGCCATCAACTTCTACATAACATTTTCCGCATTGCCCTGTCCCACCACAATATGAAGCGATGTTGTAGCCTTCTTTTCTAAGCAAGTCTAAAAGATTTTGACCATAGTTTGCCAAAATCTGTTTATTGTTATTTAATATCTTTACTTTTAAAACTTGTTTTTCCAAAACTACCACCGTATAAATTATACACTAAAACTACAAACAAATGTGTTTGCAGTCAAATTTATGTCAGTGGTCTTAAAAAGGAAATATTATTTTATTTTGGTTTGCCGTCTGATTCAACTACTTCATATTCTTTTACATGATTTCTCACAGACTGAATTCCATTCATACAAGCAGCTTTGGTAGTATAGCTATCTTCTGCAATTGCAATATTGTTTCCGTTATTTGCAATTAAACGAAATCTAAACTTTTCTGCCTTATCTTTATACACTTCCCACTTTGGTGCTTTCAAAGTCTCTTGTTTTCTTACAAGTGTTTGATCTTCAATGTGAGATTCTGCAAATCTTGCAATGCTTTCAATTCCACCCAAGCAACCCTTTTTTGTTGCATATGGTGTTGAACTTACTACTAGAACTTGTTTATTGCTAGCAGCTAGATTGAACATAAAATTACCTTTATCGGTTTTCCAATATGTAAATACGCCCATGTTTCTCCCCCTTAAAATATATATAAATTGTATGCTAAAAAATTTTAGTATATTCAATATTTTAATACTCTAAATATGGAAAGTCCATATAATACCCCACACTTAAAACAATCTTCAGATACTATTCAAACTGCAAAATTTTAGCTCTTTTAAAAGGCAGAAAATACGACAATATACTAAAATCCATATATTACCCCCACCCATCTAAAATAATCTTCAGATTCTATTCAATCTATAAAAGTTTGGCTCTTTTAAAAGGTAGAAAAATACGATAATATACTATGTGAGGACAAAAGCGGAGAAAGAAATAAAATGGAGCAAATTGAGATAAAAAAAGAGTCAAATATTTTTAAAAAAGTAGTTTATTTATTAAAGTATATTTTCAAACATTGGGATAGACCACCTAAGAATAAATTTTTAGGCTATCGGGAATTTGCCGCATACTGCGTTGGGGGTATGGGTGTCTTTGGCGCAACAGTAATTCCAACATATATCTCTTTAACAGCAGGACTATATATCGCAGTTGCCTTAAACATAAAAATTATTGATATAACAATCATAAGTATTGCTACCAACATTATTTCTCTTTTACGAGCTCCTTTACTTAGTTTGATTATAGATAATACAAACTCGCGTATTGGAAAGTTTCGGCCTTGGCTTGTTTGGTTACCTGCCCCAATTTTGCTTTCAGTATTAGGGCTTGTCTTTATTCCATATGCATTAATGAGTAATTATGTCTTAATGCTTGTCGCATTTACAATATTTTTTAATATTATGCAATTTTTTATTGCAATTTATTCAAATGCATACAATACACTTGTCTTAGTTATTTCTCCAAGCCATGAAGAAAGAACAGAGCTTATGTCCATTGGCTCTGTAATCTATTCGCTAGGACCATCAATTGTAACTATACTATTTCCATTACTTGCAAACCTTTTATATACTACAAAAGGACCAAATGGAGAAATTGCAGGTATAAATAACATTCGCTCAATGCAAGTTATCTTGCCAATAATGCTTGCAATATGTTTGGCAATTGGACTATTTTCAGCCTTTGGTGTAAAAGAAAGGTTTGTGCAAACAAAAGGAACAGTCAATAAAGTTAAGTTTTCTGAAGGACTTAAAAGTGCCGCTAAGAATAAATATTTTTGGATCAACACACTTTCTACAATTGTTGGTGTATTTAGAATGGTTGCAACGACTTATGTCGTGTGGATTGCAACATACTATATTGGTACAGCTTGGGCACAATCAATTTTAGTAACTTTAGCAGGAAGTGCTTGCGTTCCTGGTATGCTACTTGCTCCCCTACTTATTAAAAAATTTGGCAAGAAAAAAGTTGTAATCTTTACAAATTTACTATGTGCAGTCTTTACAATACCTGTAGTTTTAGCAGCAAGTGTAACCCCCACCGTTGCAACACCATATATTATGTACATTTTTATACTACTAATTACATTAGTTAATGGAACAACTGTTGTCTTGCAACCTGCACTTAGTGCAATGATTAATGACTATCAACAGTATAAGACTGGGAAAAGAATTGAAGGATTTTTGGGTCAATTATCTTTTGTCATTTTGACTTTAATTGGCATAGGCACTGCCTTTGTTCACCCTGCTATCTTTGCAGCTTTTGGATTTACTGAAGGTGCAGATGTATTATATAACCTTAAAGATGTAACATCACCAATAATTATGTGGACATGTCTAATTGCTGTTCCAAGTGGATTACTTAGCATAGTGCCTTTCTTTTTCTGGGATTTAACCGAAAAAAGACATACTAGCATAATGCAAGTGTTAGCTGTGAGAGCGAAAGTTGGCGATGGAAAAATATCAGCTGAGGAAGGTTATGAGTTAGAAGCTCGCATAGAATCTGGTGAAGTAAATGTGTTAGAAGGCCTATTTGATGAACCTCTAGAAGAAGAAACCGTAGAAGAAACCTTTACTCCAAGTGAGTACATAAAACTTGAAGAACAAAGAGATTTAGAGCGCAAAGAAATTAAGAAAAATTCCACCAAAGAAGAATGGCAAGCATTTTTAGAAGAAGAAAAAGTTAGAAAACAAAAAGAAAAAGCTATTAAAAAACAGGAAGCTTTGGAAGCTAGAAAAAGAGATAAACAACTAGAAAATGAAAATTGGGAACTTGCTAAAGAGAAAAAACATCAAGAACAAGAAGCTAAAAAACTAGAAAAACAAAATGCAAAAGCAGAAAAGGAAGCACTTAAGTTAGAGCGTCTTGAGCTTCAAAAATCTATGTCTAAAAAAGATTGGAAGCAATATCTTGCTAAAGAAAAGGCTCAAAAAGTCAAAGATAAACAAGCTAGAAAAGAAACCAATAAACAAACAAGAGAACTTGAAAAAGCTGAAGAAAAAGCCTTTATAGAAAGAGAAAAACAAAATTATTTAAAAGAAATGGCTGAAGAAAAAGCCACCCGTGAAGAGAAAAGGACGCTAAAGGAAAATATGAAAGCGGAAAAGAAAAAACAAAAATTAGAGCGTATTGAACTCAAAAAATCCATGTCTAAAGAAGAATGGAAAGCTTACAACTCTAAAAAAGAAAACTCAGTCGAAGAAACTGATATTGAATAATGTTTATAAATTTAAAGGAAAACATATAGAAAAATAATAATAGAAACAATTAAATCTCTAGATGAATAAAACTTTTATCTATTGAATTTACAAAAAAAAGAGGTTGTAGCCTCTTTTTAAATGTCATAAATTTGTCAATCTCTACTCTTCAATTTTAGAATCCATTTCTTCATTTTTATTTAGTGTTACAATCTCCTCTACTGTTTCACTATCTAGGATATTATCTCCCTCTATATATATTTCATCTATCTTACTAGTTGAAGCATCCACTAATTCTATTGATTTTTCTTCAGTACATATTGTGTTAGATTCTTCAGATGCTGATTCACCATCATTTTCTATAGAAGTTTCTTCATCATCAGCTCTTTCACGTAATTTATCAATGATTTTTTCATGACCAGCGACATCAATGTCATAGAAAATGTATGGTATTGCAGAGAGCAAAACACTCGATGCAGCAACGGCTATATGTATCAAAAATATTGTCTTACTAATTGAAAGATCAAATAGGATATCCCAATCTGTTGTCAATCCACCTCGCATTAAAAGGAATGGCAGGATATATCCCATCGCTAATCCTATAGGTGTAGATAAATATGTAAATACACCCATAAATCCATCTAATCTTTCGCCACTCATATATTGTTGATAGTCCCAAGTAATAGATGTGTATGTCTTATTTAAAGCATTTGCAGGAGTTGAGAATATAGAGCTAATAAAGGCTCCTATCATATAAATAACTATACTAGATTGCCATACACCTATTGCAAGCACGCCAAACATTAACACTTGAATAAATCTGCAACCAACATAGGTCTTTCTAAGTCCAAACTTTTTAACTAACCATGGAGTCATTAAGTTAGCTGGCGTGCTAGATAGACCAGTAACTGCAACTGCAACACCCATTGCCCATTCCATTTTTATCGTATATACAAACATCCATGAAAGCACTGGAACTGCCACAGCGTTTAGTGTATATAAAATTCCACTAATATTTCCAATCCATAGATATTTATTTTTCAAAACCTCTTTAAGCCCACGCTTAAATTCTACTTTTGGTTTATGTTCTACACTTTGAACAACCCTTTCTTTTGGATGGATAATAAAAAAGCTTAATGCTAAAGAAACTGCACAAAAAACAGGAATAAACACCCTATATGTCGTAACACTAAGCATACCGCCTGTTATAACAGCTACAATTGGGAAAAGTATTCCATATATTGAGCGCAATAACCCGTTAACAATACTAGTAATAGCAATAATCTTAGTCCTTTCTTTAGCAGATGTTGATACTACATATGAAAGACTTGAAAGACTTCCTGTATAGTTAAACATAAATATTCCTAAAAGTGAAAATACTAGATTACTTAAAACTAATTTTTGAGCATAGCTCATAACTTGATATGGGAAAAATGTAATGGCAGATAATAAAACTGCAATTGGGACACCTGCAAAAAGTAACCATGGCTTATATTTCCCATACTTTTTACTGAACTTCTTCATCAATATGATTCTGTAATATACTGAAGCAACGTTTGTAATTATGAAAGTAGATAATATTTTGAATAGCCCTATTACAAATCTTTCACCAACAGTATCTGGAATAAACCACATTCCTATACCTGCTGCACATAAAATGGCAGATAAAATATGAATAAACATATTGGTTTTCTTCGGTAATTCCCCTAAATTATCTGTAATTAACATATGTAGAGGATTAAATAACAGTCCCATTATTGAGCCTATCATACCTACAATATATATATCATCAACACCAAGGCCAAAAATAGGACCAATCAAATAGCTTGCGACATTAAAACTAATTACGGTACCTAAATATGCGATACCATTTACACCCATTCCACCAAGACCCAAAGAGGTAAATTCTTTAATAGATACATCTTCTCCTTCTTTAGGCGTATTCCAATGTGCTTTAAAATAATCAATCCATGATTTAATTTTAGCTTTCGCACCCATTAACTGAACCTCCGTTCATACCTACAACATACAAGTTTTTCACTAGCATTTAATGTGCCCCCAATATATTGACTGTTTTTATATTTCACCAAGCTTCCATTCATATAAACCAAAACCTACAATATACAAGTTCTTAACTAACATTTACTAAGCCTCAAATATGACTTGGGCTATTTTTATTAGCTAGCTTCCATTCATACAAATCAAAATCTACAGCATACAAGTTTTTAACTAACATCTACTAAGCACCAAATATGACTTTGGCTGCTTTTATATTTTGTCCAGCTTTTGTGGGATACCATTTCTTTCCTAAGTCAATATTAGCTTCAGCTTTATATACTCTAACATTTAGCAGATTTACGCAGTTATAAAAAGCAAATTCACCAATGCTTTCTATAGTTTGAGGAATTTCTAAAGACGTTAGTTTTTCACAGCCTAAAAATGCATTTTTGCCAATAGATTTTAATCCCTCATTTAAAGTTACTTTTTCTAAAGATAATGTCTTTAAAAAAGCCATATCTCCTATAGTTTTTACTGTTGATGCAAGCTTAACCTCTTTAAGATTACTACATTTATAAAAAGCCATATTTTCTATGGTTTCAACTCCTTCAGGCACAGTATATGACTCAGTATTTTTATTGGGAAAAGCTATAAGAGTTTTACCATCTTTGCTAAACAAAACACCATCTATGCTTTTAAAACTAGCATTGTTTGGTGATACTTTGATTTGTTTTAATGCTTGATTGTTACGTATCCCCCAAGAATCTATTTTGGCAATGTTTTCTCCTAAAGTAATTTCAGTTAAATAATCTGAATTAGATAATCCGTGTTTTCCTATTTCTGTAACAAGACGACCTTCAATTTCATTAGGTAAAGTCAATGTTGTAACTGATTGCAAATCTTTATATGCTGTGACAACATAAGTATTTGTTTCTTTTTGTAGTGTATACTCAAGATTGTCTTGTTTTACAATTGAACAAGCAGATGCCATCCCTACAAACACTAAACAAAAGATTAAAACCAATATTAAAACAATGCCTTTTTTCATAAGCTTACCTCTATAGTTTTATAACCAAAATGCTTCGTGGCAATAAATTTACCTTTGCTACACCATCAATAAATTCTACTTTATCTTCAATAGGATAAATGATTTCTGATGGAGGACCAAAATAATCTGGGGAATTTCTAGCATAGTCATCTTTGCAAGACAGGTGCTCCAAACTACCTGTTTTTGTTACCTTAAAGCCCTCTAATGCAACTTCAATTTCTTTTAAATCTTGGCCAATATTAACCAATTTAATGTATATATTTTCCCCATCTGTTGTAGCGCTACGATATACATCTTTCAAATCACCTGAGTCTGGAATATATTTATCACCAATGTTTGTAGCAAATAGTTTTTGTACATAGTAGTTTGCAGTTTTTACCACATACAAACTATTGTAGTTGATGAGATTATGTTTCCATTGTTCACCGCCAACTCTAGAAAAGAGTGGTGCATAAGAAGTCATTATAACCTTATCTGCATTACGCTCTATATGAGTTAAATAACAAGCCTCTGCAAGTGCTGAATAATAGTTATTTGGTAAAGCTTTATCATCCCAAGGGCTATTTGCTGCATATTCACCCAAAAAGATTTTTATTTTTCTATCATAATCGTCATACATATCTGCATTTTCAATACACCACTGAGGTTTCCTATAAAAATGATCATCTGCAATACAATCATCGTGTATGCCATCAAAGCCCTTTCTTCTTTCCTCATAACTTTTATGTTTATAACAATCAAATCCAACACTAAATATAATGTCCATATATGGATATTTTTCTTTAATGGCAGCCTTGATAGCTCCAAAATTTTTCAAGTAAATATCGCCCCAATTTTCATTTCCAATTCCTATCATATCTAAGCCAAATGGTTTTTCATGTCCACTGTCAGCACGAAGTTTTGCCCATTTATTTTTCTTTGGATCACCATTTGCAAATTCAATTAAGTCTATAGCATCATCTATGTATCTTTGAAATTCAGGCTGACCTACCGTAAAATATTTTTCAGATCGTCCTTGACAGGCAAGCCCTGCATTTACAATGGGTAAAGGCTTAGCACCAAGATATTCACAAAGTAAAAAATATTCATAAAACCCTATTTCATAGCTTTGCATATATCCGCCATCTTTTTGTGCTTCCCCCCATAGGTTTATTTGAGGCTTTCGATCCTCCATTTTACCAACAGTGTTTTTCCAGTAATATGAATTATGAATATCATATCCTTCAACAATACAACCACCAGGAAAACGAACAAAAGCAGGCTTTAAGTCTGATAATGCATCAACTAGATCTTTGCGCATTTTACCAACACTCCATTTAGGATCATTTTCTCCTAGTGCCGATGTATCACCAAAATAAAAAGCATCTACACATAAAGATCCTTTACCACGTAGACGCATTACAAATTTCCCAACTCCTGTTTTAATGCCTTTTAAGCTAAACTCTATTTCTTCCCATCCTAAAGCTTTAGTTATAGATATAGTTTTAACATCTGTCAAAACATTATCATTTTCAACAAATATATCAATATCACCTAAAAAAGAGATGTTACCTAGCCAAAACTTACATTTGTATGTTTGCCCACCCTTTATTCCTATTGCAAAGCGATTAGAGTTTTTCCTAAAATAACGGCCTTTTGTCTCAGTGCCATCTCCACCATTATATCCAAGATTAATTAAAGAAGCCTCTCCGGATATATCTATTTGCGGAAAATATTTTTTCTCTCCTTTGTATGACTTAGTAAATTGTTCAGATACAACCGCATTGCCTTCTAATTGCCAATATCTAAAGTAATCGTTATATTCTTTGTATGTTACTTTCTTTCTGTGTTTTTTGAGTTTACGGAATAAAAAATTAATATCTTTTTTGGGTTTACGATAACGAAAATCAAATCTTGCATTGATTATTTGATTGTTATTCATTCCCCCATCAATTGAAAAATTAATATCTTCAAAAAAAAGCCCATATAATTTATTGCTAATTGGCTTAGCTTTATTTAAATCAAATTTTATGGTCTCCATGTCCCCCTCTTTTCCACCATTATTATGATTATATTACTATTATTTTATACTTATATCAATAGGGGTATGCATAAAATCCACTCCTCAAAACATAAAAAAACCATACTTATCTGAGCTTATTTTACTCTTAAAATATGGTCTTTTTTTCTAAAACCTAATGTTTTTTCTCACTTATTTATACATGTTTCAATATTGGAGTTCTTGCAGCTGTAGTTTCATCTGGTCTTTTAATTGTTGCTTTATATGGTGCTCCATGACAATATTCAGGATTTGAATGAGCTACTTCATATATATCTTTCATAGCTTTTATTGCTACATCTAAAGTTTCTTTACTTTCTGTCTCAGTAGGCTCAAACATAAGGGCCTCTGATACGATTAATGGGAAATACATCGTTGGTGGATGTATATTTTTATCTATTAAACATTTAGCTACATCCATTGCACTAACACCAATTTCCTTTTTCATGTCTTCTAAACTTAATACAAATTCATGCATGCAATACTTACTCTTGGAGTTAATGGCCTTATATTTATCTTCAAGATTAAACTTTAAATAGTTTGCATTTAAAACTGCAAGTTTTGCTGACATTGGGATTCCCTCTTTGCCTAAAGTTTCAATATATGCAAAAGCTTTTAAATAAACTAAAAAGTTTCCATAAAATGAACCAACTTTTCCAATACTTGAAGGATCACAATTAAAAAAGTATTCATTGCCAACTTTAACTACCTTTGGATTTGGCAAATATTTTGACAAAATTTCTTTGCATCCAATTGGACCAGAGCCAGGACCACCGCCGCCATGAGGTGTTGAGAAAGTTTTATGTAAATTTAAATGAACCACATCAAAGCCCATATCTCCAGGCCTAATTACTCCCATTATTGCATTTAGATTTGCTCCATCGTAATATAGTAGACCTCCTGCCTTATGGACAATATCAGAAATTTTCTTAATATTTTTTTCAAACAAACCTAAGGTTGTGGGGTTTGTCAACATTAAGGCTGCGGTATCATCACCTACTACTTTTTTAAGTTCATCTAAGTCTACACCATAGTCTGAATTGCTTTTTACATTTATTATTTCATAACCAGCAAGTCTTGCACTTGCAGGATTAGTACCGTGTGCACTATCTGGCACAATTATCTTTGTCCTTGGTGTTTTTGAATTTTCTTTATGGTATGCCTCAATTAATTTCAATGCAGCATATTCGCCTTGCGCACCTGCAAAAGGTTGTAATGACACATCATCCATACCTGTAATTTCTTTTAATCTTTCAGAAAGAGTATACATAACCTCTAAAGCACCTTGTACATCTGATTCATCTTGTAAAGGATGAATATTAGTAAATCCCTTTAGAGAGGCCACTTCTTCGTTGACTTTAGGATTATATTTCATTGTACAAGAACCAAGTGGATAAAAGACATTGTCTACACCTTTTGCTTGAGAAGCATAACCAGAATAATGTCTAACTAAATCTATTTCTGCAATCTCTGGAAGATTGGCATCATTTTCTCTCAAAAAGCTAGCATCCAAATTATATTTATCAACATTTGGCTTTTTGATTTCTGTACATTTTCTACCTTGTTTAGTTTTTTCAAATATTAACATGTCCCACCTCAATCTATGCAAACTTAGCAATAATTTCTACTGCCTTATCTAAATCTTTTTTATCTACCATTTCAGTAGTACACCACAAAATTTCATCGTTATTTAACAAATGACCACCTAGTATTCCCTCTTCCTTTAGAGCCTTTAAAACATCTCTTGCTCTTGCTTTTGTAGAAGTTACAAACTCATGGAAAAACTCACCTTTATCTAAAACATTAACTCCTGCATCTTTTAATTTTTTTGCAAAATAATGAGCTAAATCTACGCAAGCATTTGCTACATCTTTTAATCCTTCTTTACCAAGTGCTGCAAGATATATTGTGGCAGTTAAAGCACACAAAGCTTGGTTTGAACATATATTAGATAAGGCTCTTTCTCTACGTATATGTTGTTCCCTTGCTTGTAGGGTTAAAACATATGCATCTTTACCCTCTGCATCGGTAGTTTTTCCAACAATTCTACCAGGCATTCTTCTTACTTCTTTTTCTAAACAAGCCATAAATCCTAGATATGGACCACCAAAGCTTAGTGGCATTCCAAGTGGCTGACCTTCGCCTACTGCAATATCTGCACCACATTCTCTAGGAGACTTTAATATTGCCATTGCTATCGGATTTACACCCATTACAAACTTAATACCTTTTGTTGCTAACATATCGCCAACTGCTTTTGCATCTTCTATACTACCAAAGTAATTTGGTTGTTCTAAATATACACAAGCCACATCATCAGCTAACTCTTTTTCTAGACTTTGGATATCAACTTTGCCGTTTTCTGATTCCAAAACTACAACTTCGCCATGTCCATCAGTATATGTTTTAATTGTTTTTAATGTATCGGGTTTAATCTTATTTGCAACTATAACTTTTGTGCGCTTTCTTTCTATACACATTATTGCAGCTTCTGCAGCAGCTGATGCTCCGCTATATACTGAAGCATTTGAAACATCCATTTCAAGCAAATTACATATCATTGTTTGATACTCAAAAAATGACTTTAATATTCCTTGGCTCATCTCTGCTTGATATGGAGTATATGCTGTAACAAACTCTGCTTTTGAGGTTAGAGCTTTTACAACTGGGGGTATATAATGATTATAGCTACCAGCTCCCTTTAGTATCGTTTTATATACAACATTTTTGTCTGACATCTCTTCAAATTGCCTTAGAACTTCTTGTTGTGTTTTGCCACTTGGGATATTTAATTCTTTGACAAATAAATCCTTTGGTACATCGACATAAAGGTCTTCTAAACTCTTTGCTTTACAAGCTTTTAGCATCTCTTCTATATCTACTTTTGTATGTGGAAAATATATACTCATTGCATCCTCTCCTTGCTATATTTAGCTATCTATATTTTTCTAAAATTTTACTTAACTATCTTTATACAAATTTAATTACTAATAGTTTTTGTTGTTGCTATGATATATCATTATTTATACAATATGTATCACGCCATTATGTCACTTTGTTATAAATATTTTAACTTAAATTAAACTCCATCTATTTTTATGGATATATCTTCTTCAAATGGTTGAGACTAAACTCCATGCTTTTATATGGATTTGGCGAAAGATCTAACTCTACTACAGCATTTTCTACACCTGCATCTTCAGCTACCTTTAGTATATCTACAAAATCAAAAATTCCTTTCCCTACAGCTCTAAATACTGGTAAGCCTAGTGTTTTTTTATAGTCTTTAAGGTGCAGCGTGTTTATTCTTCCACTTAATTTTTTTATATATTCTTGTGGAGAATATCCACCAACTTTGATCCAAAATGTATCTGGAATAAACTGCACAGCTTTATCAGTTTCATCTATCATGATGTCATATATTGTTTTTTCACCATATTTTTTAAACTCAAAATGATGATTATGATAGGCTATTGTCATACCATAAGCCTCAAGCTTTTTAGCGGTATCATTTAATAACTCAATAAATTTCATTAAGCCATCCTCTGAACCCCTATACTCACTAGACATCATGCCAATTCCAATATTTTTACATCCAAAATCTAGGTGCTCATTGGCTAAACGATCTAAATCATTTTTAATTCTATCTATTGGGGAATGTGTTATGCAAATTGGCAATTCAAAATCTTTAGAAATCTTGCCAAGCTTTTTACTATCTATCTTGCACATTCCTGAGACTTGCACAACTTCAGCACCCATCTCTTTAACTTTTTTAAAAACCAAAGGAACATTTTCCTCTTGTTTCAAATATTTTCTAAGAGAAAATAACTGTGCACCAATCTTAATTTTTCCCATATTTGACCTCACGCATATAGATTTTTATTTGTCTAGAAAGACATATCTACTGCATCTTTATTTAATAAAAAAGGCAAGTCAACCTCGCCTTTAATATTTATATTGTTTTTTTATATTCTTCTTCTGAAAGTAAGCCAGCAGTATCTCCTTTAATTTCAAGTTCACATATCCAGTTTGCCATAGAATCTTCGTTTACAAGTTCTGGGCTATCTTCTAGTGCTTCATTTACAGCTACAACTTTTCCATCAACTGGAGCATAAATTTCACTAACTGCCTTAACGCTTTCTATTTCACATAGCACATCACCAGCACTAAACTCATCACCAACTTCTGGAAGCTCGATATACACTATATCGCCAAGTTCTGATTGTGCATGATCTGAAATTCCAACCTTTCCTTTTTTGCCATCAATTTTAATCCATTCGTGTGTTTTTGCAAATAATAACATAGTTCACCTCTTTTATTTTTGACTTTCAGTCTTTTTTTTTATTTATTTTTAGCTATCACAATAGCTTTTAATACTTTTGCACCTTATTTTTTATTCATAAAAGGCATTTTTACAACTTCTAATGCTAAATCTTTGTTTCTAACTCTTGCTGTCAAAGCTTTATCTTTGTATCCTACTTTTAATCTTAAAACACAAACTGCCTTTTGCAGCGAAGGTATAAATGTTCCACTAGTTACATAGCCTACCAAATTGCCATCTGAGTAAATTTCTGCACCTTCTCTAACAATACCTCTATCTACAACTACAGCACCTACTCTTTCATATTGTGGAACATGATTTTCTAGAGCTTTTTTGCCAATAAAATTTTCTTTATCAAACTTCAAAACAAAGTTTAATCCAACTTCATTTGCCATAATTTGATCGGACAATTCATGCCCATATAAAGGCATACCCGCTTCAAGCCTAAGTGTGTCTCTACATCCAAGTCCTGTTGGTATTAAACCTAAATCTTCACCTTTTTCTAAAAGCAAATCATATATTTTTCCAATTTTATCTGCTGCACAATATATTTCATATCCATCTTCACCAGTATATCCAGTCCTTGAAACTATGCATTTAACACCAGAAATATCTACGCCATCTTTGAATGAATAATATTTCTCAGGCAACTCTTCTTTACTTACTAATCTTGTTAAAATTTCAAAAGATTTTGGTCCTTGTAAAGCCACTTGTCCATATTCACTAGATTTATCAGTAACCTTTACATCAAAGCTTTTTGTGTTTTTTAAAAACCATGCAAAATCCTTGTCTTTGTTTGAAGCATTTGCAACTATTAAAAACTTTTCACCGTTGTATCTATATACCAAGACGTCATCTATTATTGTTCCATTTTCATAACAAACCATAGTATACCTACATTGCCCGTCATACATATTTGACATATTGTTTGTCATCACATAATTGAGTGCCTTTTCTGCTTCTTTTCCTTCGAAGAAAATCTCGCCCATATGAGAAACATCAAAAAGTCCAGCAGCATTTCTAACTGCATTATGTTCTACTACTATTCCTGTTTTATATTGAATTGGCAATTCATATCCTGCAAAATCTACAATTTGCCCACCCTTGGCAACATGCTTATCATATAACGGTGTTTTTATAGCCATATCTTCCCCTCACAAAAGTCTTTATATAACATTTTATTTATTTAAAACGCCTACGCTTTAATTCTACTATTTTATGGGATAATAATCAACACACAAATGACCAAATAAAGGCAACATTTGCTTAGTGTTAATTCCCAACCTAAGTGCAACTTTTGCTTCTCAAAGTCATGGTAACTTTTGAGCAGTCATAGAAAAGTTTCTGAAAACAAATGCAACTTATTGTTTTTGCAAAAACTTAACATTACACATAAAAACACTAGAAATAACCAAATATTATTCCTAGTGTTAATTTAATTTTTAAAAGTTTGTATCTTTAAAAATACTATATAAAAACTATGCTCCTTTATAAGCATCAAGGTCTAGCCATAATGCAGGAACTACACCCGAAGCTTTCAAATCTATTATCCATGGCTTAGTACTTCCATTGGCTTGAACAGCTAAAGCTGAAGTTTTTCCTTCATAATTCCAAGGAGAACGGGTCCACCATATGCCATTGCGGTAAGTAGCACTACTTTCCTCTCGAACACAAAAAGCGCCATTTGCTAAACTATAATCACTTACCTTTCTTTCACGCAATTTGTCTGCCGTTAATTGATAATATGCGCCAAATGCTGTATCATTGTTAAAACCATATTCAGTGTTTGATACTTCTTTAAAGCTAAATAAAAATATATTATCTGTCGTATTTGCTGAAGCATTATCATTAGGATCTATTCCTGTGCTTGCTGCACTATTGTCTACTACTCTATCTATAATATGGTTTTTTTCATTTTCAGCAAAGGCATCCATATAAAAACTACCTGCATGAACATTATTTAACCAATCTCTAATTTCACTATCTTTATAGCTATTGTTATATGGTTGAGCTGTATCATAGAACTTATTATCTATTATGCTTTCACATAATAACATCACTTTATTTTCTTCAGTAGAGTCAACCTCTACTATTCTCCATTTTATAGGCTCAAACTTGAAATAATATGTCTCTTCAGCAGTAACTATGGTGCCATTAGAAAAAGAACAAGGTGAATCCTCCGAATACACGGTAGCAGATTCAACTTTGGCATAATAAAAGCCATCATTTCCTAAATAGCGACCACGATCATCTGGAGTTTCCCCTATTATATCTACACCTTCTGCCTTTATTGTTTGAGGATATTCACCAAAATAAAGATATTCACCATCAACTGCATACTTACCATCTGCAGCTACACGATAATAATGCTCACCCCAAACATCAACTTCAAAAACTTCCTCTCTGCAATTGCCTGCTGGATCAGTTGCGGAAATTTTAATTTGTAGAGTATTACCGACTTGTTTATCTCCTTTAATAATTGTTGTTGTAGTTTCAATACTTTGACCAAAACTATCTTTAGCACCTGCACCAAATAGCCCATTACTTATCATATTATTTTCTCTTATAAACGTCATTGTATCATAATATTCTACAACAGGTTCAGCATAGACTTTTATGCCAGTTATTGTTTTTTCCTTTTTTACACCACCCTTTCCAGTAGCAGATAGTTTTACGCTAATTTCTCCACCGCCTACTTTACTACCTTCAACAAGAGTAGCTGTAACTGCTACTTTTTCACCATCATTGCCTTTGATAGTTGCACCAAATAAATCGGCATTAATTTCATCCATTGCTTTAATTGCAAGTTTTTCTGTATTGTACTGAAAATCCTCTAGAGCATACTCAACCTCAGCATTGTTATCGCTACCAGTGCGCTTTTTAAAATAGACAACTAAAACAATGCTTGCTGCGACTAATACTAAAATAAGAACTACCGCCCAAATAATTTTTGATGATTTAGACATGAGATTTTCCTCCCTGCTTATTTAAATTTTTTGTATTTTTGCCTTTTAATAGTTGGTATTTGACATATGTCCCTATCATAACTATACTTTAAAAATATGCAACTGTAAATAGGCACATCTTGCCATTTTCTCTAGCTTTTAATATAAAAAAACCAGAAATAACCTTTTGATTATTCCTGGCGTAACTTTGATTTATTATGACTATATCTCTAAGATATCTTAACTACCAATTTAGGTGTGTATCAAGACTTTGTATATGCATCAAAGTAAATCCATACAGCTAGAACATAATTTTATATCTCTAAAATATCTTGACTGCAAATCTAGGTATACATTAAAACTTTGTATACGTATTAAGGTCAATCCATACAGCGGGAACAACACCAAAAGCCTGATGATTAACTATAAATGGCTTAGTGCTTCCGTCGCTTTGAACAGCTAAAGATTTAGATTTTTTGTCATCATTTAGAGGAGAACGAGTCCACCAAATACCATTGCGGTAATAACTATTACTTTCATCTAATTCACAAAAAGCACCATTTGCTAAGCTATAATCACTTACTTTTCTTTCTCTTAATTTGTCTGCTGTTAACTGATAATATTTTCCATATGCTGTCTCATTTTTAAATCCATATTCAGCATTTGTTATTTCCTTATAACTTAATAAAAACATTTGCTTTTGGTGCATGTTGTTTGATGCATTTGGATTAGGAGAAATTCCCGTACTTAATGCACTATTATCTATCGTAGTTTGTATATTGTGGCCTTTTTCAAAGGCAGAAAAAGCAGTTGAATAAAAACCACCTGTCTGATTATCGTTTAACCACTTGCTAATTTCACTGTCTTCATAACTATTGTTACATGGTTCACTCAAGTCATATAGCCTATTATCTAAAATACTTTCACAAAACAAGAATACCTTAGTTCTATTTTCTAAAGAATAATCTGCATCAATTATTCTCCATTTTATAGGCTCGAACTTGAAATAATATGTCTCTCCAGTAGTAACTACAGTAGTTCCATCAGAAAAACAAAAAGGTTTATCATCAGAATATGTGATTGCAGATTCCACTTTAGCATAATAAAATCCATCACTTCCCAAATAGCGACCACGTTCATTTGGAGTTTTCCCTATTATTTCTACACTTTCTGCTTTTATTGTTTGTGGATATTCGCCAAAATAAATGTACTCTCCATCTTTTGCATAATTACCCTTGGCATCCACACGATAATAATGATCTCCCCAAACATCAACACTAAAAATTTCCTCTTTGTAATTACCAGCTGGGTCAGTTACAGTAATTTTAATTTTTATAGTATTTCCCTCTTTTTTCTCGCCTTCAATAACTGTGGCGGTAGTTTCAACACTTTGACCAAAGCTATCGATTGCTTCTATACCAAATACCTGATCGTATGCTGAATCGCTTTCTCTTATAAATTTAATAGTGTCATGATATTCTAGTGTAGGCTCACTATATACTTTTATACCAGTTATTATTTTTTCCTTTTCAATGCCGTCTTTTCCAATAGCAGATAGTTTAACACTAACTTCTCCACCACCTACCTTACTACCTTCAATAAGAGTAGCTGTAACTGCTACCTTTTCACCATCATTACCTTTAATGGTTGCACCAAACAAATCAGCATTAATTTCATCGCTTGATTTAATTGCAAGCTTTTCTGTATTGTATTGAAAATCCTCTAAAGCATACCCTGCCAAATTATTTCTAGCACACTTTGTTAAATAAAAAATTAATAGTGCTAAAATTATAACTATCACTATGACTAAAATTATAATCAAAATACGTTTTTTTGATGACTTTGATGACTCTGCTGGCTTTGACACAACAAAATCCTCCTCATATGATTATAGATGTTTTAATAGATTATTCTTGCCCTATAAATATTTATGTCTATGTCCTTAAGGATACCTAACAAAAGGGGTTTTGTAAATGATTTAGCCATAATTACCTAATTTCCTACTCGCAATAAAAACACCAGAAACAACTCTTTCTTTGCTTCTGGTGCTAATTAATTTTATATAACTATCTAAGCTTTATATCTTGCTATCTTGTGATGTTTCTAAGTTATATCATAAAAATGTTAAGCATTAAGCTATTGTTACATTTATCCATAAGGCAGGTACAATGCCAGAGATTACCATATCAACACTAGGATTATAATTAACCTGACCACTGCTGTTAACTCCTCGCACAAAAGTACTTTTCCAATATGCAGGTGAACGCAATATCCAATCCCCATTTATACTGCCTGTTAAACTTTGATTAACTCCCATAAACTCACTATATCCACTCGCAGCTTTTTGTCTTGCTTGATCGTTAGTAGTACTAATTTCATTAAAGTCATATGTAGTATTTATTACTTCTTGAAAGCTAAGCAAAAATACATTATCAGAAGTATTGATACAAGCATATGGATTATCATCAGATTCTGTTGGCAATTTAGTGCTGGCGTCACTATTATCTATTGTCGTTTTTATAATTACATTTTTTTCATTTTGAGTATAGAAGGCGTTGTTGTAAAAATCATCATTTAGCCAAGCTCTAATTTCACTTTTTTCATAGTTGTTTGCATATGCTCCTTCATCATTAGTTCCTGCATAAGATTCGTTATATCTCTTGACATCTAATATTTTTTCACTGAACAAAAATACTTTATTGTTAACTGAATCTTCTTCTAATATTCTCCACAATATACGTTCTACTCGAAAATATCCATTAGCGGTGCCTGTTCGATTAGATTTTTTAGCATACAAGAAGCCGTCACTACCTAAATAATATCCTTTAGTATTAGGATTTTCAGCCATAGTTATTGCGCTTAAATTTGCTTTCGTTTGTGGATAATGACCAAAGAAAACATAATTGCAACCTTCTGCAGGTTCACCGAAGTTATTTACTCGTTCATAAACTGGATCTTCTACCACTTCAAGATCAAATGTTATACTTTCAGTTTGATTTACATTGTCTGTAGCATAAATTTTTATAGCAAGCTTCGTGCCAATATCTTTATTCCCACCAACAATCTCTGTAAACAATTCAAGGTCTTCTCCAAAACTATCTTTTGCTGTCCCAAATGTCACACCTTCAATTGGGGCACTTTCTCTTATATCTGTTATGCCCATATTTCGAGTTATTATGGGTTTTCCATAAACTTTTACATCAGGAATATCTTCTGTAATAGCGTTACCAGTAATATCTCTTGCAATAACTTGAACTGTAACTGTCGTACCAGCAGTTTGAGTTCCCCAAATTATTTCTTGATTTATAAATTCTTTGTCAATTGGATTTCCAAAGCTATCTAGCACTAATATGCCTAAATTTGCATCATTAATTTTGTCGCTAGCCTTTATTCTAACATCATCAATAGGCATTTGAATCATTGGCTTTCCATAAACTTTAACATTGTCTATTGTTATTTTTTTAGTAAGTCCATGTTTCCCTGTGGCAGTTACAATTACAATAGTTTCTTGCCCACCTACTCTAGTACTAGTATCAGGAGCTATTGCTGTAATGGTTACCTCCTCATTATCACTAGCACTTATTATATTGCTCAATAAGCTCACATCTATATCACCTTCTTCTGTAATTACAAAATTTGCTGGCACAATGCCAAAATCATTTAGATAATAAAATTTTGCATAAATACTTAAATCATGTGTAGGTGGATTGTTTTTAAAATATTCTTTAGTAACAACTGTTTGGTCTTCTAAAACCCATCCTAAAAAATGCTTACCATCTACTTCTGGTTTTTGGGGAAAAGAAAACCCACCATCAGCACTTACCAAGGCAACTTCTTCCCCTTCAACTTTAAATGAAATTTGTACTGGCTCTTTAGAAGAGCCACCGCCTCCTCCACCGTCTCCTCCACCACCACATGCAATTAAACTTAAACTCAGCAGTAGTGTCAACGTGAATACTAAAATCAATGTCATCTTTGAAAACTTTTTCATTTGTCTTTTTCTCCTTTTCCTGTTTTTAAGTTCTGCTTTTGGGTTTATATACCTACTTTAAATATAACTTTTAGAAGGAAAAATGTAAACATTAACCGTTGGTCATTAAGAATTAATAGAGCATAAAAACACCAGAAACAACTCTTTCATTGCTTCTGGTGTTAATTAATTTTATATGACTATTTAGCCTTATATCTTGCTATCTTGTGATGTTTCTAAGTTATATCATAAAAATGTTAAGCATTAAGCTATTGGTATATTTATCCATAAACCAGGTACAATTCCAGCAGATACATTAACTTGAACATCGCCTATTGCACCAGTTGCCATAACCATACGTGCCTTATCAGCATCTACTGAAGGAGAGCTTAACCACCAAACACCATTTTGAGTTTCAGCACTAAATGACACTGCATTTGCCCTACTATAGTCACTTATGTATTTTTGCCTTGCAGAATCCTCATTAAATCCCCAAGTGACATCTTTTGCTTGAGCCTCACTTAAGACAAATATTCCATCAGCAGGCGCAGGCTTTATCAGTCCTCTTTGTTCCGCGTAAAATGCCTTTTGATAAAATCCATCATTTGCATTAAGCCAAGAGTCTATTGTGTTATTTTTATACACATTATCATATGGTTCAGTTGCATCAAATTTCATACCATCTAATATATTCTCACTAAATAAAAACCATGATTCAGCTTCAAGAGGAGTTAAAATTTTCCAAAATATACGTTCCACTTGAAAATAATATGAATTTGACCCAGAAATCCCTTTTCCATTTGAAAATTTTGCTTCAGGAATAACACCTGCAGTAGTTCTTTTAGCGTATAATAATCCATCACTACCTAGATAATACCCTTTTGCATTTGGAGCATTTTCATTTAATATCTCTACTTCCTCATTTTTGATCGTTTTTGGATATGAACCAAATAGAAGATAGCCGCTAGGCGTTGATTCAGGCATTCCAGCACCATTTACATATGTGCAAATAGGATCTTCTTTTACCAAAACATTAAATTCAATAGAACCTGAATATAAACTATTTTCTATATTTGAATCTTGGGCAGTAGCTTTTATTCTCAAATTAGAGTCGATGTCTTTATTTCCGCCAATTATTTCTGTAGTTACAACAATTGGCACATCAAAACTATCATAGGCTTTTAATTGAAAATGCGAACAATCAACAACATCACTTTCTCTTATTTCCGTGATAGCCTCATCACGTTCTATCCTAGGATTTCCATAAACTTGTATACCTTCAACAATTTTAGCCTCTGCCTCGTTACCTAAATGATCTTTTGCAGTAAATTTAACTTTAATTGTTTCGCCACCTACTGGCTTATTACCTGCCATACCCTCTAATATTTCTTCTGTTATATTGAGTTTGGTGCCATGACTATCATTTACATAAATACCAAGAGCTGAACTAATTGATGTAGCATCCTCTCTGATTTTACTCTTTATAGTGCCAGGTATTACAGGTTTTCCATAAACTTTTATACCAGTAAATTCTTTGGTTTTCTTTATCCCGTGTTTCCCAGTAGCAGTTACTGTTACTGTAGTAAAATTGCCACCCTTTCTATTATCAGGTGCTGTTGCTGTAATTGTTACTGCTTCCCCATCACTAGCACTTATTATGTTATTCAATAAGCTTACATCTATGGCACCAGTTTCTTTAATTGCAAAATTTGCTGGCATAGCACCAAAATTACCTAAAGAATAGAATTTTGCAACAACAACTACATATGGTGCGATTGTTCTACCCTTAAAATAATCTTTCGTTATAGGTGTTCCGTCCTCTAAAGCCCAGCCTGTAAAAAATTTATCTAAAACTTCTGGGTCGTCAGGGAATGTAATCTCACCACCGTCTGAAACATTAATTTTATATTCTGGCTTACCTTCAACTTTAAATACAATTTCTTTGTTTTCCTTAGGATCACCACCACATGCAATCAAGCTTAAACTCAGTAGTAGTGTCAATGCCAAGACTAAAATCAATGCAATCTTTGAAAACTTTTTCATTTGTCTTTTTCTCCTTTTTTATATTTTTTAAGTCTTACTCTCAAGTTTGCATACTTACTTAAAATATAACCCCAAAAAGAGCGAATGTAAATATGGAACTTATAAAATTCATAATTGCAAAGATATAAAAATATCACCGCCAAAATGACAGTGATATAATAAGTTCAATTCACAAATTAATAGAGTAAATTCTAAGTTTTAAAAAAGTTCACTTCTGAAAAATGCACACTAAAATGTTTTGATTATTCCATTTTCTAAGTCCTTAATGTTATAGATATTATCTGATACATCAAAGGTTTCTTTTAGATTGTTTTTAGCAGAGATCCAGCCTATTCCATCGGTAAACCAAACAAATTTAAATCCTTTAATTTCTTTAGATTCTATGAAAAGAGTTTTATAGCTTCTAGCTGTTTCATTTAGCTTTGAGCCTTGACTTGCATAAAAATTGCATTCACAGCCATAGACGCATTTTGAAGACATTATTACAAAATCAAATATTTTTTCTGTATCGCCCTGGTTTGATATTTTTGAAAGATCTAAATTTGCAAATTTTTCTAAATCAGATAACCTCATTTGCCTAAAATAATTTTTATCTTTTTGATATCCAGCTTTTACTATGTATGATTCAACTAAATCTTCCATCAAAGTGCCGCCTCTATTTTTTCTACCATGAGAACCTAGACCAACCTCTACACCTAGCACATAGTCTGCTAAATTACTAACTATATTATTTTCTAGCAAATTAAATATTCCAGTTTCTCGCATAAAATATTTATATTGCTCAATACTTTTACTCATTGTCTTAAATTCATACCTAATAGAACCTTTGTCATCTGTGCATAAAATTTCAAGCTCTCTTTTAGCAAGTAAAATCGGGATAGCCTTTAAAACCCCAGGATATCTTAAAATTAATGTTTCAAAATCATTTTCTATATCATTGCTGCCAACTAAGGAATTTAAAAGATCAATTTCTCGTTTAACCTTTTCTATGTTTTTATATGCTGTATTGTAATCAGTATAGTATGAATAATTTGCTATACTTTTACGAAATGTTTTAAGCCATTTATTAAAATCTCTTTTCATAATTACCTCAATAATTTGTAATGATTACTTCTTCTACATTACCACGTTTTGTCGCATCAGAGTTGATAGCTCTTTTTGCTTCAATAACTTGTATGCTAAAACCTTGATATAACTCATTAATAAATGCGGTATTATGATTGCTTAACATTACCTTAACACCTTTTTTATCTAATTCTTTAAATAACTTTGACAACCTAATTTGGCTATCTTTACCAAAATCATCTTTTGAGTATGAAGTAAAAGTAGCTTTATCTTCAAAGGTGTCATAAGGCGGATCAAAATACACAAAATCATTAATTATTGCATCTTGAACTGCTATGACAAAATCTGTATTTAACACTCTAATGTCATTTGTATCAAAATATTTTTTTATATTGTTCATATTATTTAAATCAAAAGAATTTACCTTGTCTTTTTTCCCAGACGGCACATTAAAATATCCTTTTGAATTAACTCTATATAATCCATTGAAACAAGCTTTGTTAAGATATATCATGCGAGCTGCCCTTAAATCTAAAGGCAAATCATTAAAGCTAGCATCTCTATCCATCTCTCTAACTTTGTAATAATACTCTTCACTATGTAAATTGTTATGCTCTATTAAATTTTCAATTAATTTGTTGTATGAAGTGTTACTTTTAAAACATTTGTATGCAGCAATCAACTCGCCATTGATGTCATTGATAACGGCATTTTTAGGCATAACTGCAAAAAATAAAGCTCCGCCACCGACAAAGGGCTCATAATATCTGTCAAATGATTCTGGCATTGCCTCTATTAATTTTGATAAACTTTGTGCTTTACCGCCTGCCCATTTTACAAAAGGCTTTAACTTAACATCATCTTCAATGTCAAAAAGATCTTTTATAGGAACATTCAATGCTTGGCTAATTTTATATATAGTTTCAAGTGTGACATTAATTTTGCCTTGCTCAATTTTCGAAATTTGTGCTCTTTCAATACCCGATCTTTCAGAAAGTTGAACTTGTGAAAAGGAAGATTCAGATCTCAATTCTTTAACTTTATTGCCAAATAATTTTTGCATTTGCGGTTTCTCCATTTGATGTTATATGAGTATTATAACACACATTTAATACAAGTGTATCAAAAAAATATCACCGCCAAAATGACAGTGATATAATAAGTTTAATTCACAAATTAATGATTAGTTTTATTTCTTCATTCCACCTGACATTAGCATAACCATAACCGCTTTTTGTGCATGCAGACGATTTTCTGCTTCGTCAAAAATTTCTTTAGCATGAGCTTCAAAAATTTCTTCTGAAATCTCTTCACCTTTATGAGCAGGTAGACAGTGTTGAATAATTGCATTTTCTGCAGCGACAGCCATAACTTCATCTGTGATTGCAAAATCTTTAAATTTCTCTTTTCTAGAAGAAACTTCTTTTTCATGTCCCATGCTTGCCCATACATCAGTAAATAACACATGTGCACCTTTTGCGCCTTCTAAAACATTGTCAGTAATTTTAAAATTAGGATAGTCTTTTACAAATTCTAAAACTCTTGGTGAAAGTGTTGAAGCATCGGGTGTGATTAAAGTAAAATTCATTCCCATCTTTAAGCATCCAACAATTAGTGAGTTTGCCATATTGTATGAGTCCCCTATAAAGCAAGCATTCAACCCTTTAAATGTTTTGAAATATTCCCTAATAGTCATAAGGTCTGCTAAAACTTGACATGGGTGAAATTCATCTGTTAAGCCATTGATAACTGGGACACGAGAATATGCTGCAAGCTCTTCTACATCTGATTGCTTGTATGTTCTAATCATTATTCCATCAACATATCTATCAAGCACTCTTGCCGTATCTTTTACTGATTCTCCTCTTCCTAGTTGAATGTCATTTGATGATAAAAATATTGCTTGCCCACCAAGTTCAAACATGCCAACTTCAAATGAAACCCTAGTCCTAGTTGATGACTTTTCAAATATCATCGCTAGAGTTTTGTTTTTTAATTTTTGATGTGAAATGCCATCATATTTGCATTCTTTTAATTTATCCGCAAGGTCTAATATTTCTAATATTTGCTCAGCTGATAAATCTAATAATGTTAATAAATCTTTCATTTTTCTATCTCCAATTTTATTTTATCTTTTATAGTTTAGGTATCTATTTCAAGTGTTTAGAGTGCCTATTTAAGATGTTTTGGTTTAATGCTAAAATACTATTTGCTTTTAGAAAGCACAATAAAACATCTATTTTTCAATGTTCTTTTTTAAGATTTGAAGACCTTTATCTATTTCTTCATATGTTATATTAAGTGGTGGCAATAGCCTTACATTATCTTTTGCAGTTAAGATTAATAGACCATCTTTTTCACATGCCGCTCTTACATCTTTGCCTTTTTTATCTTTGACCTTTATGCCTATCATCAAGCCAAGTCCAGTCAACTTTTCTACATTTTTAAACTTAGAAATTTCATCTCTAATGTATTTTGCTTTAGCATTAATCTCATCTACAAACTTGCTATCTTCAAAATTTGAAAGCACATATTTAACTCCTGAAAGTACCGCTGGATTTCCGCCAAAAGTTGTACCGTGATCACCATAGGCATAAACATCTGCAGTTTTTTTATTAAATAAACATGCAGCAACTGGAAGACCTCCACCAAGCCCTTTTGCAAGTGTAATTATATCAGGTTTTAATCCTAGTTTTTGTGATGCTAGAAAACTGCCACATCTTCCAACTCCTGTTTGAACTTCATCTACTATAAATAAAATATCATTTTTATTACAATATTCTTCAACTGCTTTAAGTAGTTTTGCATCTAAATTATTTACACCGCCCTCACCTTGAACAATTTCTGCCATAATCGCACCAGTATCTTTGGGTAATAAATTAAAAATTTCTTCATTAAATTCTAAATTCTTTATTTTAGGAGTAAAAGGATTAAAGTATTTGTGAAATGACTTTTGACCATTGGCTTTTAATAAAGTTATTGTTCTTCCATGAAATGAGCTATTTAATGTTACAATACATTTTTTCTTGTTTTTTTGAATATGAGCATATTTTCTTGCTGCTTTAATAGCACATTCATTTGCCTCTGCTCCTGAGTTTGCAAAAAACACCTTTTCCATGCCTGCTAGCTTTACTAATTTTTCAGCCACCTCAATTTGAACATTATTATGATAAAGATTTGAAATATGTTGCATTGTTAAAAGCTGGTTATACACAGCTTTTGCAAAGCCTTCATTTGCAAAACCTAAAGAATTTACCCCGATGCCACTTGTAAAATCTATATATTCTTTACCTTCGCTATCATAACATGTGCTACCTTTTCCTTTTACAATCTCTATATTAGATCTTGCATAAGTTGAGGCAATATACTTTTTATCTTTTTCTTTAAAATCCATTTTACTATTCCTTATATATTTAATTTTGCTAACCCTAATTTTTTATTTTCCTACAAACAGGTTTCCTTTTTACTATGCCATTTAATTAAGCATCTTTAAATAAAGTTCCAATACCAGAATTTGTATACATTTCAATTATGATTGAGTGCGGAACCCTGCCATCAATGATTAGTGCCTGTGGAACTCCGCGCCTAATTGCTTCTTCACAGCAAGAAACTTTAGGAAGCATACCTGCAGATACAACACCAGATTTGATAAGCTCTGGAATTTCTTCTAAAGTTATTTCTGGAATCAATGAACCTTCATTATTTTTATCTTTCAACACGCCTCTGGTGTTTGTTAAAAGCAACATACTAGTTGCTTTCAAAGCAGCTGCAATTCTTGCTGCAGCAGTATCAGCATTAATGTTTAATATTTGTCCATTTTTGTCTGTTGTTACAGTTGATATAATTGGAATATATCCATCATCAAGCAAAGTGGAAACATAGTCAGCATTGATATTTAAGATTTCTCCAACAAAGCCATATTTTTCCGATTTAATTTCAGCTTCAATTAGCAATCCATCAGAACCACTAAGTCCAATAGCTTTACCACCCTTTTGATTTACCATTGCAACTAAAGACTTATTGACCTTTCCAGCTAAAACCATTTGCACTATATCTGCAGTTTGAGCGTCAGTATATCTTAAACCATCAACAAATGAACTTTTGTGATTAATTTTATTTAGCATTTCCTCAATCTCAGGTCCACCACCATGAACTAAAACGACTTTAACACCAGCTAAACGAAGTAGCACAATATCACCTATAACTGAATGCTTTAAATTTTCATCAGTCATTGCATTGCCACCATATTTTATGACTACAACTTTACCATGATATTTTTGCATATATGGTAGTGCATCCGTTAAAACTTGAGCTCTGATTTCATTTGACAACATAACTATTCTCCTTGTATATGGTTACCTAAATATATACTTTAGGTTCTGTATTCTGCATTTATCTTTACATATTGATATGTCAAATCACATCCATACGCATTTGCAAAACTTGTGCCAGAATTTAAATTTATATCTATTATTACCTCATCTGAATCTAAAACTTTATGAGCAAATTCATTGTCAAATTTTTCGCCATATCCTTTTTCACACACTTGAACCACTCCATTTTTAGACTCTAAACTTACATCAATTTTTTCGACATCTACATCGCAATCTGCATATCCTATGGCACATAGAATTCTTCCCCAATTTGCATCAGATGCAAACATAGCAGCTTTTAAAAGATTTGAAGATATTACACTTTTTGCAACTTTTTGAGCTTGTGCTTCATCTATAGCATTTGTGACTTTTGCAATTAAAAGTTTAGTTGCACCTTCACCGTCTCTTGCTATAAGCTTAGATAT
>JAAZJD010000056.1 GCA_012800525.1 Clostridiales bacterium | reverse complement strand
CTTTCTGATACTAAATCGAAAGTTTATCTTTACGCATTTTATCCTAGAATTTATGATGGCAATTATGAATATAAGACTGGACAAAAAATAAATTATATGGAGTTTACTACACAAAATGTTATTACAAGTCTGCTATATGAATTTAGAGAAAATTTAGTTGAAAGTGATTTATTGATTAAAAAAGTAGAGCTTCAAAAGGGTGAAAATGATATTAAGTTAACTTGCTTAAAGTCTGGTTATCCAGTTTGTTTATATGTAGTTGAAGCATATAAAACATCGACTTTTAAGATAAAAGACAATAAAGATATTGTATACAAATTTCCAATTACTGATAGGTTTGAAACTAAATGGCTTTTAGATGTCGCATTTGAAGGAGAAATTGTTGAACATATAAATGAAGAAAACTCTAAAATATCTACTGCAGATACAAGTTTAAAACTTGATGTTAATGCGGATGTAAAAATTACAAATGCCTCATTTAAAATAAAGAGATTTATAGATGATAGAAAGGAAAGACTTGGAGTAGAAGGTGAAACGGGAGATTTTTATAATCAAACTTTTGAACAAGATAACTTTACAGTTACTATAGCTGAAGATGGAAAATCAGTTTTATTAGATATGAAAGGACTGCTAAAAGATCATAAAAGATCTAATAAGAAAAGAACTCTAATATTAATTGAGGGTAGCTTTGATTTTGAAGCAATAGGAGATGTAGAAGCTTTGGAGTTTGGAGCAAATAAAATTAATGGTGGTGAAACATTTAGTAGAAACTTTGATATTCTCTTTAAGTGGTAAGAGTTAAGTTTTTAAATATAAAGCTAAAAATCTTAAAAATGATCAAAGCTACAATTAATGGATATATGAAAATGTAGGATTTATTTTTAATGGTGAATATATAGCTTAGATTGAAAAGATAGGTAAAATTCAAAAAAGAAAGCCTCTAACATAATTTGGAAGAGGCTTTTTTGTTGTTTTATTGATAAAATAATTTAGTTTTTTGGTAGGAGATGTGCTGCACTTTCATCTGCATAAATTGAGACACATCTATGGGTTTGTAAAACAGAGGCGGGACTATCTTCAGCATAATGTGCTGTTAGCATTCTTTTTAGAGCTTCAGCTTTACTTGTGCCTGTTGCAATTAAAATTATGCTTTTTGCTTTCATAATATCTGCAATACCCATTGATATAGCTTGCTTTGGAACCTCATCTATTGAGTTAAAAAATCTTGAATTATCGTTGATGGTACTTTCAGTTAAATCAACTACACGGGTGGTGGAATTAAAAGGGGACCCAGGTTCATTAAACGCTATATGTCCGTTAGAGCCTATTCCCAAAATTTGAATATCTGGGGGATTTGCAGTCACAAGACGTGAGTATCTTGCACACTCTGCTTTTAAATCTTTTGCCACACCATTTGGTATATGTGTGTTTTCCATGTTTATATCAATGTGATTAAATAGATTTTCATTCATGAAATGTCTATAGCTTTGAGGATGTGAGCCATCAAGACCAACATATTCATCCAAATTTATCGTTGTTACATTTTTGTATGAAAATCCACCGTTTTTATAATCTTCAATCATTTCACCATATAGTCTCAAAGGTGTGCTGCCTGTAGCTAAACCCAAAACAGGATTTTCAACTTTTGAAAGAGTTTCTTTTATTTTTTCTAAGACCGCTTTTGCGATGTTCCCAGGACTTTGTAGCAAATATACTCTCATAATATTTCTCATTTGTGATGTAAACTCCTTTTGTATCTCTTTCTAGTATAATAGCATAGAATTAAATAACTTGGCTTTATTTAGGTCAAATAAATTTATGTTTATTGGAGAGTAATTTGTTTTAGAAGAGCAGTTTGTTTTGAAGTTGCATAGTGAAATTAAATAACTTAGCTTTATTTAAGCCGATAAATTTATATGTTTATTGGAAAAAGTAATTTGTTTTAAAAGACTAGTTTGTGTTGCAACTACATGGTGAAATTAAATAGCTTGTTTTTATTTAGGTTGATTCAATTTTTATTTTTAGCATTAGAACACAAGCATATAGTGTCCGTCTAAAATTTTATATATATAATAATGTAGGTTTACAATACATTTGTTACAAAATCACAAATAGAAAAAATATGAATGATGTAGTATAGAAGGAGATCCAAAAGAAATGGTAACCTCCCCCTAGGGGGAGGCGCGGAAAAAACAAAAAAATATGAGTTGAACCTCGGTTGTGTTAAGATTTATTTGCAAACAAAAAAACACGAGGAGGAACAACCCATATGAAAAGTGTAACACAAGATTTGCTTTTTAAAGAAGCAGTAATTAAGTAT
>JAAZJD010000055.1 GCA_012800525.1 Clostridiales bacterium | reverse complement strand
TTTGCGGGAGCAGAATGAAAAGTGAATTTTACGCAAAGAAAACAGGAAGCAACAGCACAAAAAGTGGCACAGAACAAAAAGTGAGAAACTTGAAAAAACGCTCTTGATTTCGCGGAAAGAATGGTCTTGAATTCGCGGGGGAAACAAGAAAATCGCAATAGAAACATCTCATTATGCATTAAATTGGACACTAAATAAATAATATTTGCAGATTGTTGGAGGGGATTTATTAATATTTGCAGTTTTTTTTAGAGTATCTTTATAACTATAAAAAGGAAAGGTCTTGATTTTGTGGGAACAGTTAAGGGCAAAAACGCCACTGTAAGAGACAAAAATACCACTGTAAGAGGCAAAAACGCCACTGTAAAAACGACTGACGCCACTGTAAAAGTATCTGCAACTCAAAAAGCGGTTTTGGAATTGCTTAGTGGCAATGGCAAATTAACAGCAGAAGAAATGGCAAATGATATTGGCAGAGATATAACCATAATTAAGAGGCAAATAAGAGTATTAAAAGAAAAAGATTTATTACATCACATCGGCTTCGATAAAACAGGCTATTGGAAAGTAACGAAGAGCTTGTAATAGAGAAAGTTATTATATCTAATGTTTATATAAATTTAATAGTATTGTTTTTAATACACTTTATAAAGAGAATTAAAATAAATTGGATTACCTAAAAATCAAAGAAACTATTGCAATTTTCGTGGTTACATGATAAAATCGGTAATATGAAAGAGATTGAAGAATTAAAAAAGAAATTAATTTTTACTACTACTGAAATTAAAAGTTGCTTTGAGGATGAACGCAAGGCTTTGTATTGGATTAACTCTTCAATAGATAGAGGGGTTATTTCTAAAATACGGAGAGGGCTATATGCTCTTATAAATCCTGCTACGGGGTTGGTTTATGTAGATAAGTTTATGATAAGCAGTGCCATAAATGATAGTTCATATGTGGCTTATCATGGCGCTCTAGAGTTTCATGGCTTAGCTAACCAAATTTATAATCATATTTATGTTGCATCAGAGCAGTTTTTTAGCAGTTTCGAATATGGCGGCATTAGCTATGAGAGAGTCAATAATTCAATAATAAATGGTGTTATAACTGTGAAGTCTTCTAGTGATATAAAAGTTACCAACCTAGAGCGAACTATTGTCGATTGTATAGATGACACAAAGCGAGCAGGCGGTGAAGAAGAATTATTAACGGCACTATCATATGTCAAAAAACTTGATTATAATAAGATAATTGAATACTTGAAAAATTATAGCAAGATTAATTTATGGCAAAAAACTGCATATTTATTGGAGCAGTTTAATGATATATTAAATATACCTAAGGATTTTTATGAAGAATGCGAAAGTAATATTACTAATAGAGCTATATATTTCTTAAATGATGGTAATTATGGCGAGGCATTCTACAATAAAAAATGGAAAATCGTGGCACCAGTAAAAATAATTATATGAGGAAAGAATGAGAGTACTTTACACGAAAGAATATGTTGAAAGAATAGCAGAGCGAGAAGGATTTATAAAAGATAATACTGAGAAGGTATTGCGCCTTATTGATGCTTTGGAGTATTTGAATACGCAGCCAGAGATAAAAGGAAAATTGGCACTAAAGGGCGGTACTGCTATAAATCTTACAGTGGTAGATTTTCCGAGGTTGTCTGTTGATATAGATTTAGATTTTGCAGAAAACCTAGATAAAGAGTCAGTATTACAATTTCGCACTAATTTTAAGGATATTTTTTCTGAATTCATAGACTCTGGAGGATATAGGTTAATAGAAAAATCGCGCACGCATTATGCATTGGATTCTTTTATGTTGAGCTACAACGGCACAAGTGGAAATCGTGATAATATTAAAGTAGAAATAAACTATCTTAATAGAGCTCATATACTGCCTCTTGAGTATAGAAATATAAATAATAGAATTACCGATGAGCCTTTAAGCGTATTAACACTAAACCCCACAGAAATATACGCAAGTAAGACAGTCGCATTGTTGTCTAGGTTTGCACCAAGAGATATTTATGATATTTGTATAATGATTGAAAAAGATACTATCAAAGACATAGATTTATTTCGGAAATGTTTTGTTTTTTATAATGTTTGCGGAGGAAAACAAGATGCTGACAATATTGATTTTTCACAACTAGGCAATTTTACTTATGATATTATAAGGCGACAATTGAAGCCCGTGCTTGCAAAAACTGATAAATTCGAGATAAAGCACGCTACTGAAAGGGCAGAAAAATATTTAAGAGAAGTGTTATCACTTACTAATCAAGAGAAAGAGTTTGTTCGCTTATTTCGCGAGAAAACATATAAACCAACATTATTGTTTGATGATGAAAAAATAGTTAAACGAATAGAGACACACCCAATGATACTATGGCGGTTAAGATAATAGTTAATAATCAACATAGCAACAAACGTTTAACTAGTTTATGAATAAGAAATGTATATCAAGAGAAAACAAAAAAGAAGATGAATAGGTTCGGCTGAAGTACAAAAAGAAGAGGCAGACAAGCTCAGAGATATATGATTACAGCTCAGAATCAGTTAACAGCATTGCTCTACAAAACAATATAAATAATATCAATTCTGAAAAACAAAAGGAGAAAATATGAACAAACAGCAACTAGCATCAAAAATATGGCAATCTGCCAATAAAATGCGCTCTAAAATTGAGGCAAATGAATACAAGGATTATATTTTAGGATTTATATTTTACAAGTTTTTATCGGATAAAGAAGTTGAATATCTTAAAAAAACGGATTGGACTGATGAAGATATAAAAGAATATTTGAATGAAGAAAATATAGAGGAAGTGCAAAGTATTCAAAAGAATCTTGGTTATTTCATATCTTATGAAAACCTTTTCTCCACATGGCTAAAAAAAGGTAGCGATTTCGGCGTGGACAATGTCAGGGACGCTTTGTCCGCATTTAGTAGACTAATAAATAATTCTCATAAAAAAGTTTTTGACAGAATTTTTAATACCCTGCAAACCGGATTATCCAAATTAGGTGAAAGTTCTGGTGCACAAACAAAAGCCATTAGTGAATTATTGAAGCTGATTAAAGATATACCAATGAATGGTAAACAAGACTATGATGTGCTTGGCTTTATATATGAATATTTAATAAGCAACTTTGCAGCTAATGCGGGGAAAAAGGCTGGGGAATTCTACACTCCTCATGAAGTATCATTGTTGATGTCAGAGATAGTTGCTCACCATCTGAAAGAAAAGGATAAAATAGAAATATATGACCCTACGAGTGGTTCAGGCTCTTTGCTTATAAACATTGGGCAAGCGGTCTCAAAACATATGAAAGACAAAAATCGAATAAAATACTATGCGCAAGAGCTAAAAGAGAATACATATAACTTAACACGAATGAATCTAATAATGCGCGGTATTTTGCCAGACAACATTGTTACAAGAAACGGCGACACTTTAGAAGAGGATTGGCCTTACTTTGACGAGAGCGACCCCAACAGAACATATAACCCATTATATGTTGATGCAGTGGTATCCAATCCCCCATATTCTCAAGCTTGGGACCCCAAAGATAAAGAAAATGACCCCCGATATGCGAGATTTGGGCTTGCGCCTAAAAGCAAGGCAGACTACGCCTTTTTGCTCCATGACTTGTATCATATAAAGCCCGATGGAATAATGACTATTGTACTGCCACATGGCGTGCTATTTAGGGGTGGTGAAGAAGAAAAGATACGTACCAGCTTAATAGAAAACAATCATATTGATACTATTATTGGTTTGCCTTCAAATATATTTTTTGGCACAGGTATCCCCACTATTGTTATGGTACTCAAACAAAAAAGAGTAGACACTGATATTTTAATAATAGATGCCTCAAAAGGCTTTGCAAAAGAAGGCAAAAATAACAAGTTGCGAGGTTGTGATATTAAAAAAATTGTAGATACTTGGGTTGCAAGAAAAAATATAGACAAATTTTCTAAAGTTGTAAGCCGTGACGAAATTAGGGGGAATGAGTACAACTTAAATATTCCCAGATATGTAGACTCTTCAGAAAAGGCAGAAAGCTGGGACATATATGCATCCATGTTTGGCGGAATTCCCAATGTTGAGCTTGATGAATTAGCTCACTATTGGACAGAATTCCCCACGCTAAAATCAGCATTGTTTGATTCCAATAATGACTCATATGCAACTCTGGCTGTTGATAATGTTGTAGAAACAATTGCACATAATACAGAAGTAAAAACTTTCATAGATAGATATAATGCGTCTTTTGAAAACTTTGCTGATTTCCTGGAGATTGAATTAATTGAAAATATGCAGTCTGTGGTTGTATCACGAGAAAAAGAGAAAATAGCAGAAGACATATTTAATAGGTTGTCTTTTACTAGTCTTATTGATAAATATCAAGCTTATCAGCTGTTTGACGACAAGTGGAAAGATATAGCTATTGATATAGAGATAATGCAAAGCGAAGGTTTTCAAGCTGTCAAAAAAGTTGATGCAAACATGGTGCTAAAAAACAATGTTGAGGTGCAAGATGGATATGTAGGACGCATAATACCTTTTGGGCTTATTCAAAAGACAATGCTTGTTGCAGAAACAGCAAGTTTGCAAGAATTAGAAAACAACCTTAATAGTGTAAGCAGTGAGTTCATAGAGATATTAGAATCTTTTAGTGAAGAAGAAAAAGAAGAAAATAAGGATATATTCAACGAAAACCAAGACAGTTTTGTTAATGCAGAATTAACAAAATACGCAAGGCAACTCCAAAAAGATAAAAGTATGTTCAATGAAGATTCTCCCGAGTATAGAATTGTAACAGCGTCAAACTTGATAATAAAAGAAAGAGAGCTAAAAAGGGAAATAAAAAAGCAATCACAGGAATTGTTAACCAAAAGTAAAGTAGCAATAGAAAATCTTACTGACACCGAAGCAATATCATTGTTAAAAGAAAAATGGATAATTTCTTTATTAAGAGAGCTAAAGCAAATGCCAATAGTATTGATAGAAGAATTGGCGAGTAAAATAAAAAGATTAGCAGATAAATATCAAACAACTTTACTAGATATAGAATTAGAAATAAACAAATCTGAAAATGAGCTTTTAAGCCTAATTGATGAGCTTGAGGGTGATGAGTTTGATATGAAAGGGCTGACACAATTGCAAAAAATATTGGGTGGTGATAGAAATGACTAAAAATAATCTAAAACCAGCCTTAAGATTCAAAGGATTTACTGAAGCTTGGGAACAGCGTAAG
>JAAZJD010000054.1 GCA_012800525.1 Clostridiales bacterium | reverse complement strand
TTTCAAAAGCACATATGGAGTCTTTAATAGGATCTAATCAAATACACAATTCAACCCTATACAAAAACTCATCAGTTGTAGTCTATCAATTAGATTCATATGAAGCATTGAAGCAAGCAATGTTTAACTTAATTGTTCAAGAATATCAAGATGGAGTTCCTGTGGGAGTAATTCCATTCTTTAAGCCTGATGCAAACAATGCTATAAATGACTGGAGAGTGGAAGAAAAGCTTACTGGTCTTGCATATGTTGCACATTCTCACCATTATAAAGCTACTTTTGAAGTGAGAGCTTTACCAAGCCAAAATATGATAATTCTTGGTTTCAAGAGAGCAGACTTAAAGCCTGTTGATGCACAAGATATAGAAATTTGGATTACAAGAGAAGGCAAGAATATTAGAGAAACAGATTCATTATATGGCGAACAAAAATCTGCAGATGGCACTTTGAGAATTAATCAACTTGTAAAGGAAGAAAGGCTACAAGGACAAAGTGATGAGGCATTTAACTTCTATAATATAGGAAAGAATAAGCTTGACAATACAATTAGAAACTTTACTACAGCTGTAACAATCAAAGATAGAATGGGTGATCCAGAATATACTGCAGTTCTTGCTGAAGAAAAGACTCTAGGATTTGATCAAAATAATCAATATTCGCATACAATTTTGGGAGTAGGTTCTAATATATCTGAAACTGGAGAACTTCTCTTACAAGACTTACCATATGGTGTTGAAATGATTGTTAAGGTAAGGTCTAAAGTTTATGAAAACTATAACTTTGCTCCATTTGTTTTATCTTCAGGCTCAATGGAAAGCTCAAATCACAATTTAGGTGAATTGATTTTAGTCCCAAGAGCAGCTCACTGGTCACAAGAAAATCCAATAGCAAATCAAGGAATGCTTCAAGGAATTAAATTAAGATTGGGTGCAGATACTTTAGATGCAAAGGGTGGAAGACCAATTAATGAGGGTGAGACCTTAGAAGAATATGAAGCATATTTACGTTCAGACCCAACAGACCCAGGTTATACTCCAGATGGAATACCTATGACTACAACTGAATGGGCAAGGACTATGGGCGATAGTGTTGTTAATTCGCTAATTGGTTGGGCAGGCGGACAAGCTATTGATGCTGCTGCAACTGCGATAGGGAATTTAATCGGTGGTGTTGGTGGTTCAATCGTTCAATGGATAATTCAACAAGGTGGTAATGCCGCTGTTGGAGCTATTCCAGATGTTGATACAACAAAAGCAACGTTAGATGAATTAGGAAAACCAGTATTTGTTCCATGGAGTAACTACTTATCAGGCTTTGAAAAAGGTGCAAAAGATTATTCGGACAGAGTTTCATATATTGAATTATGGTTAAGCTCAGGTCTATTTGATACAATTTTCAATTTAATATATGAAATGATATATCCTCTACTTGGTTATGGAGCAATGCTTCCAGATAGAAGAATTGGAACGAAAGATTTAATTTTAATTCCAGAAGGCACAAAAGATACAAAGATTGGAGATATGAGTTTTGATGGACAGTTTGACGATTCTAGAGATATGCAAATATATGACTATACTTTTGCAAATAGAGCAGATTATACATCAGACTTATATAGAGCAGGTCCACAAATTTCAGGTGCTGTTGTATCTACCTTGTTAAATGGTGTTTTAGGTGCTTTATCATTTGGAGATACAGTTAATAGTTTAATGGGCGTAGTCCAATTGATTGCATATAGGTATTTAAAAGATATTTTAGATCAAATAACTAGATTAATCTCTCATATACTACCACTAAATCCACCATACTCAATGATGAAAGAAAGAGATTTAGAAGGTTCACCACTTCAAAAAGAAGATATGGTGTCAACAATGGCAGAAGGCGTCGGTGAGCCTGGCTCAGGACATTCTGGAAATAGAAGAGAAAAAGAACATATTGATGATGGACAAATTAGAACTAATGTTAAAAATTTAGTTTCAAACGAAGGTATTATACCAGTTGGCTCAAATCTAGTTGGATATAATTATAAAAACCATGAAAATACCGAATATGGCGAAAATTATGAATATTCTACGACTGCTGATTTGGAAAGCATTTTAGACGATGATGGCAATTTAAAACAAGGCTATGAAAGAAAATTAGACTTTGTTGATAAGTCAGTGTATGCAAAACTATTCTTAAATCATAATGACGGAACTTTAGTTGATAGAATTGTTGCATTCATAAATGGTGCAAGCTATACAAACTCCTTGAAGAAGAAAACTTATGAAGGCGGAGATGCACCATCAGCAAATGGCATTGTTCTAGAAATTGATCCAACTGATAAGTTTAATCCTGTAGCAACTGAATTGAGAGCAGATACTGTAATTTATGGTATTGATGGTAACCCAATCAATGAAAAGTTCCAAGCTATTGAAGATATGATTCAAAGGTGGATAAAAAAGACTACAGTAAACTCTTATTTAATCATTACAGATACAAGATATTCTATGGATATTAATGGCAATGTAATTGAAAGAGTCATAGGAAAAACTTATGTAAGAGATGTATATGGCTGTGCAGATGAAGAGGACTATGAATTAGGAACAACTGCATTTTGGCCTGTAGATGCTGAAGGAAATGTAAGTACAGATCCTGAAACCTTGAGCCACTATGAGTATAGAGTTTTATCAAACGATGAAATTAAAGCATTATCAATAATGAATGCAAAAGATGACTATTATCTAGAAATTGATATTGATAACAATGGTTTTGCTATAAGAAATGTTGCTCAGACTGGAGCAATGAATAGAGCTGAGCTTAATAAAGAGATTAAAGATGGCGAGGAAGTTGATGGAAAGGATTTATTGACGATACCACTTTCACCACCAGAGAAAATTATTTTCCATGATCCATACAATATATTAGACTTTACGGCTATTGGCGGAACTTGGGCAAATGAAGAGGGCGGAGTTAGACATAATGTTGATCCTTCAACTGGTGGATTTATAGAAAAAGATTTCCATAATGTTTTACCTTCAAGAGCAGACGTAATTTTTGCAGACGGAGGAGATTCTAGAGATAGCAAGGGTGTATATATGTTCTGGGATTTCAGCAGGATTAACTTTACTCCAAGAGAAGAAGGTGTTCAAGAAGGAGTATTAGTAGGTTATGTAGGAAATAAGATTTATGGAAAAGCTCAAAATTCATACATAATTGATAAGATTCCTGTAGAGATAGAAAATGGAATTATGGTTGATCCAAATTCAACATTTATGTATTCATACAATGAGCAAACAAAAGCATGGGTTGAAGACACAACTACACCAGCAGAAGAAAGGACAAAAGTATTTGATCTTCCAGAAATTGATCCATTAGATTTTGACTTAGATGCATATAAGGCTGCACTTCCACAAATGTTGAGATATGCAACTAAGAAAGTATATCTACAACCAAATGGAACTCCTATGCAAATTGCTGGAAAAGATTATGTAATAAGAGAATATCTTTTCAATCATCTTGATTGGGATTTAAGTAATCTAGATATTTCTTGGGAAGGAGAGACTGTTAATGCGAAATTAACATATTGGTTTGATCCTTCTAGACCAAATGATGGTGCATCAATTCCAGCTATGGGTATAGAAGCTAGAAAGGTTACAATTAATGTGCCAATCAAGATTAAATCAAGAGTGGCAGAAGAAATAGTAAGTATTTCAAGATTGGAAAGAACATCTATTTATAAGACAGGCCATGGCAAGATGTATGCTGTAATGTCAAACTATGATTATGATATGGCAAATCATCCAGCTTTTAAAATTGATGAAGGTGTCTTCTCGATTAAGAATGCTGCTATTAAGCTAGCAAATAGATATAGTGAATTAGAAGTTACTCCATTTGGAAGATTCTATCAAATCAATAGTGAAACAGCAAATTGTATTGGAATGTATAGATATTACGATTGGCACGGTGGAGCACTAGTTATTGAATATGAAAATGTAACAAGAGCTGATTTTGTAAACTATGTAACAGCACTTGGTGAATCTTCAAGACATATTGTTTTAGAAGAAAATATTGAGGCAGAAGAAGGCGTTCCAGTAACTAATGTTGTATCTTCTACATTTAGATTTACAAATAGAGAATTAGACTCTGTACTTAAAACTGAAGATGATGGTGAAGGTGGAACTACTTACTATATTGAATATAATCCACTAGACAACATCAACATCGTAGCACAAATGAGGTCTATTAAAAATATCACTATAGCAACTGGCACTGGCGCAAATAGGTATGAAACAATAGGATGGAGAGTTGCTTCAGTTGATGTTAGTGGACTAAACAACTATAATCCAAGAGCTACAACTCATCCAGACTATGTTGTATATCTAAATGTGTTAGATCAAAGAAGAAATGTACAAGCGATTAAACTTGTCATTAGAGTTTTAGGAAGAGAGATTGTAACACACAACTTACTAGATACGATACCTTATATAAATAGGCACATTTATCCATTCCAAGGACAAGACTTTAACTTGCCAAATGAAATAGTAATTGGATTTGGGGCAAATGGTGTTGCTCATACCACTGTTACAGCACAAGAAGGCATTGACTTTGTATGGGAATATGATGATGCTAGAAAACGTTCATTTAATTACAAGACTGAAGAAGGAGAAACTTCTTGGAAGTATACGATAAAAGCAAAGGTTGGAGAAGACCCATATGCTCAATATATTCCAGTTGAATATACAATACATAGAAGATTGCCTGTTAACTTGCAAAATGTAACAGTTTATCCATATAGTGAATATACTTTGGGCGGCGAACCTACACCTACAACAGAAAGTGCAGCTTGCTTATCAAATATTCAAACTGTTATGTATAGTGATGGGGTTGAAAATATCACTGCTCCAACAGAAGTTTACTTTGCAATTAGTGATAGAACCTTTAGAGAGGGATCAAATACAACTTCATGGGATTTTGTAACGGCAAGTGAAGATTACATTACATATAACGATGTTAGATACTACAAAGATATTAGATTTATTAAACCTTCATATGTTGGAAGATTCTATTATACAAATGCATTACTTGTTGATCAAAATCTTGGCAATTATGTAGTCAAAAATGTAAGAATAACCTTGAGAAAGACCGAGATTGAAAAGTTTATAATCCCAAGTATAGATATTAATCCATATTTTGCAGAATCTACAGATATCGATTATTTAATCGGATTAAAAGATACTAAAGACCCAGCTATGAAAGGTAATATCGATGACATGTTAGAGCAAGCAGGAATCAAGGCAAAAGTTAAAGGTCTAAATGTTACGATTGCTAGAGATATGTTTGAAGTTATATCTTGGAACTTTATTGAAGAAGGTGGAATATACTTAGACGGTAGAACAGTGGGTATAAAAGTAAGAATTGGAAATGTTGGTTATGCAGAAAACCCAATATGGTCTCAAGAAATCCAATATCAATTAACAAATGATGGCTTCTTATCAAATCATGAATATTCAAATATTGCTCCAGTAACATCAGATGTTAATGGATTTACAATTGAAGTAAATAATGATGCTGATCCAAAGGTAACAATAAAGATAAAAGACCCTGTTAATTTTGAGCTTCCAAAATTGATTAACGTTAAATTGCAAGATGAATTTGAAACTGAAGAAGCTGTTCCTGTAGTATTTGACCTTGGTGTAGATAAAGAGAGCTTCTACTCACAAGTTGAGGGAATCATTGGAAATGCTACACTTGGTGTAAGTGATAATAATAGAAGAGTAATTCCAGTTAGATATATTAACTTGAAATCAAGAGAAATAACCTCAGTGCAATACTTCAAAGATGAAGACTATTCTGATGAGTTTACAATTGCTGATGTAGCAGATAACACTAAATCTAATACATTCTATGCATTTGATGGTATTAAGCTTCCACATTATGCAAGAGTAGAAAGTCTAGTTCCAAATGCTTCAGATCCAGATAACCCACTTACTGAATATAATGATTTACCGGTAGAATGGCTAGAAATTAATGCATTTAAACATTTTGAAGATGTAGAAAGAACTGTTGTAGGAAGAGTTGGTGGCGGCCTATTTGGATATCACCCAGTAGAAATTAAGATTTTCCAAATCGGACAAACAATTGTAAGCTTTGGTGGCATTACAAATGAAGTGTCTCTAAATCCATATGGAAATATAATAGAGCAAATAAATAATGCTTTAGGTGCAATTGATGGCAAAGTTAGTGTAGCTGTAAAATCTAATGACAGTGAAACAGAAATTACCAAAGAATTAGATATTGATTATCCAGATATTCCATACACATATTTGTACGAATATGTATATAACAAGATGGTAGGCTTTGGCATAACAGAAGACTTTGGTGGAATTTTAAGAGTTATCCATGAAGATGATACAACGACTAATACTCTTTCTATAAGGCAAGAAAGACCAATGGAATTTACTGTACAAGAAAGAATCGCAGTGGCAATTAGAACTTGGTATGGTGAGCAAACCCTAAAAGGTAGCTTGTATGATAAGATCGAGTTTGCAGACTTAGGCAAGGCTACTTTAATTGCAATTTCATATGGAAATGCCTCATATAATGTATCAGATCCAATAATCAAACAAAATACCAATATACTTGATGTTGTAAATGGTCTTGAACAATTAACGCTTAACGAATGGCCAAGTGAAATAACAGAGATAGATAGTGCATTACAATATCTCAAATTAAGTGGTCAAGTTCTAGTTTCATATCTAGATAGTGTAAACCAAGTAATTTATGTTGGCTATAGAGGTCATGGCAAGACAACTCCTGCATACATATCAGAACTTGCAAATGCAGGTTATACACTAGAAGAATATGAATACGATGCAAATCCAATAGGTCTAAGCGCATATGATGCAGTAAAAGCTGTAGCTATTGAAATTGTTGAATTTAATCCTGGTGTACAAGTTCTATTCAAACAAGGTGCTATAGATGAAAATGTTTCAGTTGAAGTCAGCCAAGTTGGTTTAGTTTACGATAAGACTGGTGGTACATATAGATTAAGGGCCACGATAGGCAAAGGAATTCAAGGGTTAGAGCAAAACTTCTTAATCAATGTTGAAGTATTGCCATCAGAGTTATTTAGCCTCTCAATAAGCGAAACAGAGCCTTTAACGGAAGATTCAGTTGTTAGATTAAATAGCCTTGGACAAATTGAAAAATTAGTAGTTGACCCATATGTTGGTTTTGTTGGATTACCAAGCAAAGTTTTAGCAAACTTAGGAAGTGCAGGTAGTGAAGAAGAAGGAAAGACAATAAATGCAAGACGTGAAGTATTTGTAAGTTGGGATATAAGTAGAGCTTTATCACAGCTAACAATTTATGGTGGCATGTATAACGAAAGCAATGGTTCTAGTGCAATTGCTACAATTTATGTAGAAGAAAATGGTAGAGTAACTGGTAGACAATCAATTAGCATACCAATTGAAGTTATAAACAGAAGAACGCAAGACCGTTTCGTAAGATATAGAGATGGTAGTGTGCTTCCATATTCAAATCACATCAACATTGACCCATATGTCAAGGGTTATAGTGAAGATTTTGCTGATGATGCCTTTGCATTCCCAATTGAAATTATTTATCGTGTCAATAGATATGGCAATGAAGATGTTTCAGGAAATATTTTAGGCAATAATTCACTAAAAGAAATTGTCTTTGAACTCTCTCAAGATTCATATCAAATCTTTGATGCAAATACTGGAAGACCTACAATACTACAAGACTTGTATAAAGGAAGAAGTATTAGAGCTGTTGTAAACTTTGGTAGAAAAGGCGATACTATAGCAAAAGATGCAATGTATCTACTAACAATCACTGGAACAATTTATGATATGACATACGTTGCAGGTATTGAAGATGCTGTATTCATCGATCCATATGCAGTGAAATATGGAGATGCTATTTCTGAGCCTGGTTATGAAGACTATAAATATAGAACATATACACCAACTTCATTTACAGAGCATAATTCAACATATAGAGTGGAAATTCCAATGTTTGAAGACATTGAATCTAACAAGGTTAATGTAATTACGGAAGATAATGTTGTCATTATGACTGCATCTGGATTTAGGACAACAACATCTGTTGAATATGATAGAACTCATGCATATCATATCTTGTCGCCATCAGGTAGAGTATCAAAAGAAATAGACTACAAGGGTGGTACAGGCAGAATTACTGCAAAGATGGGTAATGAAGCTGGTGGATATCAAACAATTATTATTCCTGTAGTTGTCGTGAATAGAGAGATATCAAAGTTATTTGCTGTTAGTGACTCACCTTTTGCAAAAGAAGATGGGGAAAAAGGATTGCACTTTGTATTTGATCCATTTAGAGTATATAACCCAGATGAAATTTATCCAAAAGAATCTATAAATGTAAAATTTGCACAAGATGGCGATTTAGTTGGAAAGTATGGATTAAATCCATATAATGCGCCAGTTGATGCTAGTCAAATGAAGGTTGATTGGAATATTGCTGGTGTCAAAGTTTCTGTTAAAGGAGCAGAATTAAATAACAATGCAATTGCAATTGTTAAGTTAAATAGAATAGCTGCAAATGCAAATCAAGCTGCAAATGATAATCGTTTTGCTCAAAGCGTAAAATACAATGTAAGGGTGTTAGATAGAACTGTTACTGGCTTTACTAATCTTTATGAACCAGTATACCTACAAGATAATCATCCTACAGATTTAGATTATGTTGTAGATGAAAATGGAGACAAGATATATACAGAACAAGTACGCGATGAACTTGGTCGTTTAATAACTATAGACAACGAGCTTGTTTTAGACGAAACAACGGGAAGACAAATTTCAGGTAGATTCCCATATCCAATGCTTGATAAATATGGCGAAGAAATCCCAATTAAACCTACAATTAAACCATATAAATATAACTACTCATATGATGTCGCTGCTGATGTGGTAAGAGATTTATTTGGTGGAGATGATCCATCTACTTCAAGATACTTCACTTTACGCTTTGGAAATATTCCAGAAAATGTACCAGGTGGCTCTGAGGAAGGTGCATATGATATTACCTTTACAATGGGAGGTTATGCAAATCTATTTACAACAGAAAATAACTACATTACTGTTTCAGAAGCAGAAGAGTCTATGAGAATTAGATTTACCCTAGATTCAACAAGAGGCATATCACATAAAGGTAAAGATGCAAGATTTTATATTAAAATTCCAGGATTTGGACTTGGTGAAGGCGGACAACAATATGCAAAATTTGATGCACATTGTGAAGAGGCATACATTTTAGGTTTTGAAGTTATTGAAAATGAAACAGCTAAAGATTTCAAGGATTGGGGAATGCCATATGCTCACTCAAATAATATTCAAGCCCTAGAATATCAGCTTGGTGCAACAACAAATGAAAGTTATTATGTAAGGAATCCATATGAATACATTAAGCTTGGTGGAATTCCTCTACCTACAGAATACAGAGTTTATGTAGGAACAAAAGATGCCTTAGAAGAATTAAATACTACAATACTTGAAGCAAGGAATTTTGGAAATACTGAAGAATACTTATCAAAAAGAGCAGCTTTGTTTGCAAATCCAAGAAAGGCAACAGACTTTGTTGATGTTACAGATTCAATTTGGTCAGGATCTTTTGGTAATCGCTTGCTAGTTCATTACAATAAAGAAGTTATGAGAACAACCTTTAGACTAGATTTAGATGGACAAACTCATTCTGTTGAAGTACATAATAGCCCAAATCTATGGACTATACCTAATCCTACATTGTTTAGAGAAGCTACTAGAACCTTCTCTATGGAAGAAGTTATTTTACTACCTTCTAGTGTTAGAGGAGATTTAGCACATATGGCAGAAGTAATGCCTGGAGAAAGATTGACACCATCTTCTACAATAGATATAAGATCAAACGACGGATTAAGGGTCTCTTTTGACGGTGGTATAGTTGAGTTCACAGGATTTAGAGGTGGCGGTACATATAGAAATAGAGTTAATAAGTGGAGCTTTGATGAGGTTAATTGGTTTGATACACAAGAAACACAAAAAGCATACTTGCAGCTTGGAGGAAGAGGTGGCCAAGTAATTGAATATGAATTTAATGTAAGACCAGAGAAAGTTTTACTAATGAATACAGTTGATAACATGATTTCTTTAGAAGTTGGCAAAACCACTACTTTACAAAAGACGTTTAAACAAGTGTTTGCAGGAAGCACATACTCACAATCTAGAACCATACCACTTGAATATACGTTCAATCTTGGAGACACAAATACTAGAATATTCTCTGTGATAGAAGATAGCTTTGATGATGATGAGGATGCAAAAACAGTAGGCTTAAGTGTGATAGGAGATATCTACAGCTTGGATGCAGAAATACAAATTTCTGCACAAAAGGCTACACCATCACAATTTAGACAACCATCGATAAGCCAAGATGATCCAACACCAGTAGTTGAGCAAGGTTATGCAGGTATAATTTATTGGGATGCAACAACAGTAAGAGCATATCCAAGCCCTGAAGATCCTGTAGGTGGTGAGATTTATCTGACTGCATATGAAGATCCATCTAGCTATACAAATGGTGAAGGAACTCCTAATAACTCTCTATTTATTCAAGGGGTAGGCCTATATCACCCTGCAACATCGTTTGGTCATGGAATGATAGCTCCTCAGCTACCACCAGAAGAACAATGGAGATATGTTGGCTTAGATGATCAAGGTGTCATGACTGTTGGTGATAGGACTCAAACATTCCCAGCAGCAAAATACAAGTCAACAGTTGTGCAACAAGGTTTATCTGAACAAATTAGATGGAGCCCAGACAATCAATATCCAAGAATTGAAATAGCTTCTGGAACACCATTTAGCTTACAGTATCTACCAATGATGTCTATGAGAGACCATATCGATCCATATACAACCTCAGGAGGATTTTTGGGAATACAAACCATTGAGGTGCCTGGACATGACTATGACTATATGTATCCAGTTGACTGGAGAAGTGCAACAGTATATCGTACAACAACGTGGTCGCCAACAAACTTTGGAACACAATTAGTCAACAATTGGCGTGATATAGTAACTTACACAGAAGGTAGAGCAATGTATTACACATTTGAATATTCATTACGCCTTGGTCACCGTCAAATGAAACTATATACAGTGCTAAGGGTTAATCCATAAAAGATTATATTTCTTATGTTTCATGTAATAAAAACCACCAAATTTGGTGGTTTTTTCAATAGAGTAATTGACAGCATTTCATTTCACAAATATAGTAGTTTAAAAAATATTTTGTAGTGTAAAAAAAGTTGGATATGGTATATAATATTTAGGGTAGGATTTTTAGGAGAGACAAATGGCTGAATCAACAAAATTTATCATTGCAATTGTATTGTTTGCTGTAACGTATATTTTACTATTAGCTTTGCCAAAATATAGGGCATATGTAGCTTTAGTATCCGCAGTATTATATCTTGCTATTGGAATATTGCCAATTAAAAAGTTATTAGAATCAGTTGACTGGAATGTTTTGATGATGATAGGAGGAACAATGGGCATTGTTGCTCTTTTTATCAAGTCTGAAATGCCATCCCTTCTTGCTGAAAAAATCATTCATAAAACCCCAAATGTTCAATGGGCAATGGTTTCACTTTCTTTCTTTGCAGGTTTAGTTTCCGCATTTATAGATAATGTTGCAACTGTTCTTATGATTGCTCCTATTGCTTTAACAATTTGCAAAAAACTAGAAATATCACCAGTCAATTGTATTATTGCTATAGCTATATCTTCAAATCTTCAAGGTGCAGCTACTTTGGTAGGGGATACTACATCCATTATGCTTGGTGGTTATGCAAATATGACATTTTTAGACTTTTTCATTTATAGGGGGAAGATGGGACTTTTCTTTGTTGTTCAAATTAGTGCGATATTAGCCACATTACTTTTGCTTTTTGTTTTTAGAAAAGATAAACAAAAAATTACACTAGAAGACCAAACGAAAGTAAAAGATTTTTTCCCATCTGTTTTGCTTTTATTAATGATTGTTCTTTTGATAATTGCTTCATTTTTACCTGCTAAGGCAAAAATAATGGCAGGAGAACTTGATTTAACTAATGGAGTTATTTGTGTCAGTTTATTGCTTATTGGATTAATAAAAGAAGCTATAACTGAAAAAAATGTTAAGGTAACATTAGAAACAGTTAAAGAAATAGATTTCTTTACATTGTTATTACTTGGTAGCTTATTTGTAGTCATTGCTGGGATAAAAGAGGCTGGTGTTATAGATAGATTAAGTGAGTTCTTTGTTAGTTTATCTGGCGGAAATCTTTTTGCAATTTATTCAATTTTGGTATGGTTTTCCGTTTTGCTATCTGCTTTTATTGACAATATTCCTTATGTCGCAACTATGTTGCCAGTAGTATCTGGAATTGCTGCATTGATGGGTGTAGACCCAACATTATTGTATTTTGGTTTGATTTCTGGTGCAACACTTGGTGGAAACCTTACTCCTATCGGAGCATCAGCAAATATTACTGCACTTGGAATTTTAAGAAAAGATGGACATGAAGTTAAAGCCTTGCAGTTTATGAAAATTAGTGTCCCATTTACTTTAATTGCAGTAGTCACAGGCTATGTCCTTATTTGGTTAGTGTGGGGCATGTAGGTCGTTATATTCATTTGAAAAACTGGGGCTGTTAAGAAACGTTTAAATAACTACAACATATAAATAGCTAATATCAAAATAGCACTTCTCTAAATGTGTTTGTGTTTTGACAATAAAAAGGTGCTGTTAAGATTTTTTGGGGTTTCTTAACAGCTCCTTTTTTACATTAATTAAAATTTTTCAAATTACTTTAAGTTAAGCGACTATTTTTTAGTTAGATATTCTTCACAAGCTTTTTCAATTGTTGCTAAAACATTGTAGGCATCTTCCATAGTTTTTCCGCAGGAGAAAGCTCCATGATTTGCAAGTAGGCAAGCATCATTTTCGCCAAGAGCTTGGGTTGTTACTTTTTGCATTTTTTTAGTTCCTGGTAGGGCATATTTTGATACGATAACATCATGTTTTAGGCAAGATTTTAACTCATCATTAAACAATGGGATATTTTTTCTAGAGCTTGCAAAAACTGAAGCATTCATAGGGTGAGTATGGATAACTGCCATAACATCGGGTCTACTTCTATATATTGCAGCATGAACTTTTCTTTCAGTTGTAGGTTTATATGGACCAGTCCATTCTTTTGTATCTAAAATGCTAACCTTTGGCAAATCTTCAGGTTTTAAAATTGAATAGTCTAATCCACTTGGGGTGACTATCATATATTCATCGTCTATTCTCATAGAAATGTTTCCCCATGTTCCTTGCACTAATCTATCTTTAACTAAGTTTAAGCCCGTTTCAATAATCTTTTTTCTAATATCCATTTCATTCATAATATACCTCTTATACTTATAAGATATTTTATTGTATATCTAAAAGTGTCTATATTTTTACCTTCATATTTGCAAGACAGTTTTATTATATATGTTTAAAAAGTGTCTGCATTTTTCTTTTATATTTATATATCTAAACCAAAGATATTTCATCGTATACCTAAAAGCATCTATATTTTACCTTCATATTTGCATTTATATATCTAAAGTATCTATATTTTACTATTATATCTATATATTTAAACCACTTGTATCATCATTTGGTCCAATTAAAGCTTCTTCTTTTTCTTTTTTAATCATTAATTCTTGGTTAACATTACTATATTTCATCTTGTAAACTTTGTGCATAAGGAAAGATTCTAAAAACGGAATAGTAACTGTACCTCCAAGCTTTTGACCTTCAGCATGACATTTGCAAGCTTTAAATAATACCATTGCACCGGTGTGAGCTTCAGCTATTGTCCTACCTAAAGATATGGCACCTTCGCCTTTAACAAGACAGGCGTCTCTACCTTTTAGAGCTTTCATGATATCTTTAACTTCATTTTTTTGAACAACTCTAAGTGTTGGTCCAACAATTTGAGCCATGTCATCTAGTGGTGCTTTCATTTTCTTTTTCATATTTGCTGCAGTTTCTATAAGGTCATGATTAGAGTGAATTATGGCGTTTATTTCAATCTTTGTTGCATAAATATTAGAGTGCAAAGCAACTTCTTTATCTTTTGCATCTTTATTGATGATTTCTATTACGATATCATCGTTTTTCAGATTTGCAAAATCGGCTCCAGGTTTAGTAATAAACATAGTATTTTGATTAATTCTATAGCTGATAAAATCTTTGCCTTGACTTGTCATTTTATCATTTGCTAATTCTAGTGCATATTTGATGATTAATTTTCTAAAATCATATTGTGCCATATTTTTCTCGTATAATAATGTTGTTGGAATTTAACCAGTAAAAATAGTTAGCAACATTACTTTATATAAATATATAAAACTTATAAGCAATACAATTATATAACATTTTAGAAGTGTTGTCTTTTATTTTATTAATATCACTATTAAGCATCATTTGCTATCAAAGCAGCATAACTATAGTTATTTTAGTCTTGTATATTATAGTCGCTACCGAAACTGCATTGTTTTTATTTAAACTACCTATAGAACTTTGTCATATAACACATAAAAATAGAGCTAGAAAACAATCTAGCTCTATTCAAAATGTTTTGTTTAAATATTAATTTCTATTTGTGATTGAAAAATTCTTCTTTTCCGCCATATGAAACTACATGTTTGAAGACATCTTCAAATCTATTTAATGCACCATCGATTACTTCATCAGTATCTGCTGCAGATGTATATAGTCTGCTTCCTGCAAGTGTGACTATTCCATTTGCCATATAAGCTGCACCCATATGTTCCATTGCAACTTTTCTACGAAGCATTTCAGGTTTTGCTCTTAAAGCGCCAATTGCAGACTTCAAAAATGACCTAGATGAGAAATCAAAGCTCATAGCACCCGTACATTCTAAGTGACAAATTGATCCTTGGTTATATGCAACAAAAGGAAGCTCATATTTATCAATTAATATTTGCAATCCATCTGTCAATCTATCGCCAGCTTTACCTGCTTTAACACAAGCATCTGTTTTTTCAATTTCTTTAATAGTTAGGTATCCAGCAAGTGCTGATAGGGGGTTAGCAGCCAAAGTTCCACCAACATATGCTTTTTTCATCATTGTCGCAACTCCACCAGCTAGAGCATCAACATATTTTTTCTTTCCGCCGATACCACCAGCAGCAGGATATCCACCAGCAACAACTTTTCCAAATATTGTAAGGTCTGGTTGAACTCCGAAAAATCCTTGGGCTCCACCAAGTCCTACTCTAAAACCTGTTACAACTTCATCAAAAATTAGCAAGGCGCCATATTTGTCGCAAAGCTCTCTAACTTGTTTTGCAAAGTCTAAATCCACTGGTCTTGTTCCTGATTCTGGTCCAAATGGCTCTAAAATGACAGCAGCAGTTCCGCCACAAAGTTGATTAGTTGCCATTAAACCTTTTAGAGCTTGGATATCATTATTTCTAACAGCTTGAGTATGCCTAAATATGTGAGATGGGATACCGTGTGATTCAGTTAGGTTTCTCGTTCCACCTATTTTTAGGTCATATACCATTTGATCTGACCAGCCATGATATGCTCCGCCCATCTTGATTATTTTCTTCTTTTTAGTTGCGATTCTAGCAATTCTAAGTGAGCCCATAACAGCTTCAGTACCAGAACCTAACATTCTAAATTTTTCTACCCATGGCATATGCTTATTAATTTCTTTTGCAATAAGCAATTCTGCCTCATGAAATAATCCAGTAACAGGGCCGCATTCATTGATTAGCTTAATGGCTTCTTTTCTAACATTTTCATTATTAGAGCCTAAAATAGTAGGTCCGCCAGCTTGCAAGAAATCATAGTACTTGTTGCCATCTATATCATATAGATATGCACCTTCAGCTTTCACCATACACATTGGGAATGGATAGTTAAAAGCTAGATTATGTTGTACTCCCCCTGGTATATATTGTTTTGCCTCAGCAGTTATCTCTTTTGATTTAGCACACTTTGTGTCAAAGTGAGGCAAAACTTCATTTTTTAAATAGTCTTCCGATATACTATGTATAGGTTTGCTGGTTAAATTTTTTAACCTTGCATTAATATCTGCAGCTTTTTCCCATCTAGTAATACCAAATCCATTTTTATTTATTTTTTCCATAAATTATTTTTTCCTCCTCATATAATTAGGGTTAGTTTTAAAAAAACTTCACCTTTAGTGTATCATAAATAGCTATCGTTGTTAAGGAGTATTACAAATAAAACAAATGTCGTTAAGTCTTGTTAAGTCTAAAGTTTGTTCAAAAATAAGTGCATGCTCATTAGCAAAATGTGTATTTGACTTTAATATTTATTTTTTGAAGTTTAATGTTTATTGCAAAATAACTGTAGTTGTATTTTAGAGATTATCTTATTTTAACTTTACAGATTGAGAGTCTAGAGTATAAAAATGCGGAAATCCGCAAAAATTTCTTCTAGACTTGCAATGAGGGGTTAGTAGATGTATAATTGTATTAGATAAAAATGCGTAAACCCGCAAAAATTTCTTCTAGACTTGCAATGAGGGGTTAGTAGATGCATAATTATATTAGATAAAAATGCGGAAATCCGCAAAAATTTATCACAGAGAGGTTATTTATGGAAATTAGCAGAGATATATATTTGGATAAATTAATATCAAAAAAGCACAATAGGTTGATAAAAGTAATTACAGGTATTCGAAGATGCGGAAAATCATATCTTTTGTTTAAATTATTTCGTGATCATTTAAAATCTGAGCGAATATCAGATACACATATTATTGAAATGTCATTTGATATATATGAAAATAAACAATATCGAGATCCCGCAGTATTTTTCCCTTATCTAAAGTCGCAAATTAAAGATAACCAAATGCATTATATTCTTCTTGATGAAGTGCAGTTATTGGGAGATTTTGAAGCGGTCCTTAACAGTTTGCTTAGAATGGAAAATGTAGATGTTTATGTAACTGGCAGTAATGCAAAGTTTCTTGCCAAAGATATAATTACTGAATTTAGAGGACGTGGAGATGAGATTCGCATGTATCCACTTACATTTTCTGAGTTTATGAGCGTATATCCTGGCAATGAATATTCAGGATGGAGAGATTATGTTCTTTATGGGGGCATTCCGTTAGTATTACAGTTTACCACAGTGGACCAAAAAATTAATTTTTTAAAGAAGTTATTTGAAGAAACTTATATAACTGATATTGTGGGCAGGCATAATGTTAGGAATAGGGTAGAATTGGAAGAGCTATTAAATATTATTTCCTCAAGTATTGGGTCTTTAACAAATCCAAACAAACTTTCTAACACATTTAAAAGTGTTAAGAATATAAAAATTAGCCCCACAACGGTAAAAAAATATCTAGAGTATTTGGAAGATTCATTTCTAATAGATAGTGCATATAGGTATGATGTAAAAGGAAAAAAATATATAAACACTCCTTTGAAATATTATTTTACTGATTTAGGATTACGAAATGCTAGATTAAATTTTAGGCAAATTGAAGAAAATCATGCAATGGAAAACATAATATTTAATGAATTAAAAGTAAGGGGATATAACGTTGATGTTGGTGTTGTAATTTCAAATGAAACTGATAAAAACAATAAAAATATTAGAAAACAACGAGAGATTGATTTTGTATGCAATCAAGGATCTAAACGATATTATATTCAATCAGCTTTGCATATTTCTAGTGACAAGAAAGCAGAACAAGAGAAGAAATCTTTACTTATGACTCAAGATGCTTTTAAAAAAATAATTATTACAAAGGATGCATTGGCTCCCTTGTATAATGAAGACGGCATACTAGTTATGAGTATTTTTGATTTCCTACTAAACAAAAATAGTCTTGAAATGTAACCTAAAATTTTTTAAATAAATAGGTCATTTTAATTAATTAGTAATACAAGAGGACAAGATGTTTAATTTAGAAGAGAAGAATTTATAAAGTATGTACAAACTACAAAGCTAAAAATATTTTTTATAAAGTCCAATTTTGTATATTAAGTTAGGTCTAATGTTAGCAAAAAACAGATTTAAATCATCTATATCATCAATTTGTAATTCAATAATGCCTTCTAATTTATCTCTATTATATTTTTTGCAAATGTAGAGATTTTTTATATTTCTCAATTCAGTTAAGCTTTGAATAAACTCTACGTATTCCTCTATCTCCTCATCGACTTCATATAAGGTAGCATTGTCATAACTAGGATTTTTGCCACCAATTGCAGTCGCACAATCGCACATGCCATTAGTTAATCTAAATTCTTCGGTGCCTTTTTTTATGCAACTAACTAAGCTAGAGTATGTGCCAAGCTTAAACTTAAAATATTTCATATTATTCAGTTTGTTAAATAAATTTTCGTTTACATCGCCTTCGACTGTTCCATATAAGTAGTAGCACATAAAAAACTTCCTTTTTCAATATATAATATACTACTTTTAACATAGAAGTCCACTTTTGGTTAATTGTCCACTTATGGCTACTGCAAGTCCCAAATTTATAAATAAGGCATAGTTTTAATGCGATGTTTTTATTCATATTTTTAGCTGTGGCAGTTTTTGAGTGCCATTTACAGTGCCATTTATAGTGCCATTTACAGTGCCATTTATAGTGCCATTTACAGTGCCATTTACAGTGCCATTTACAGTGCCATTTACAGTGCCATTTACAGTGACATTTACAGTGACATTTATAGTGACATTTATAGTGACATTTATAGTGACATGTATAGCGACATGTATAGCGACATGTATGGTGACATGTATGGTGACATGTATGGTGACATGTATGGTGAGCCATTTGCCACGCCATTTATTACGCCATTTATTACGCCATTTATTACGCCATTTTGTATGGAACATCTAGGGGCTAGAGTCTATAAAGGATAAGCCAAGGAATCATTGCAAAGAGAAACAATATAAATACAATGGCTTTTTTCATCTATCTTTTGTAGTATGCTGTGCTACAATATTTCTATTTTTGCAAAAGTGTAGTGTAGTGCGCTACAATATTTCTATTTTTATCAAACTGTAGCGTGATGTGCTACAAAAAGGTGATTTTTGTAAAATTGTAGTGTATGACATGCCATTATTCTTGCTTTTTCATGCAATTTAGTGTTTAATATAGTAGATAATAACATATATAGTTAATAATCATGAAAAAGGAGGGCGGGTGGGATTTTTATGAAGCCAGATATCTTCATATTTTATAAAGACTACAAAAAACAATATATCCTCAATGATATAATGGCAGGACTCATGGTCGCCATTGTAGCTCTTCCTTTATCTATAGCTTTAGGACTTCAAACTGTACCAGAGAGTGTGTCTACTAAAGGTATGCAAATGGGAATAAATACCTCTATTATGGCTGGTATTATCTTGGCATTTTTAGGCGGTAGTAGGTTTCAGGTTGGAGGTTCAACTACATCATTTGTAGTAATTATTTATGGTTATTTATTAAATCCTAATATTGGTCTTTTAGGTTTGCAAATAGCAACTTTAATGGCTGGTGTTTTGATGCTCATTATGGGAATTACTAAATCTGGGAAGATAATAAAATATATTTCTCATCCTATGGTGACTGGCTTTACAACGGGCATAGGGTTAACGCTAATTACTGGACAGATAAGAGACTTTTTTGGTTTAATCCATACTTCAGGATCAGAGTTTATTCCAAAAGTAACTTCATATGCTCAAAATATTCATGAGTTTAATTATGTCACATTTTTAATTGGTCTATTTGGCTTAATTTTAATACTGGTGTTAAATAAAATAAACCGCAAGATTCCCTCTATAATTATAGCTGTAATTGCTTGTACTGCGATAAATTTAATTATTGTAAAAACTGCAGGAGATCAAGGTGTACAAACTATAGGTAGCAAATATGGTGATATTAAGGCAGGGTTTTATCTCATCTCATTTGAAGAGTATGAAAATGTTAAATTTGCAAGTCTTATTGTTCCCGCTATAATTATAGCCATTTTGGGTTCGATAGAAAGTCTTCTCTCAGCAAAAGTGGCTGATGGCATGACAGGGACTAAACATAATCCCAATCAGGAGCTACTAGCACAAGGTGTTATAAACATTGCAGCTTCATGTTTTGGTGGACTACCTGCTACTGGTGCAATAGCAAGAACTTCCGCAAATATTAATGCAGGAGCTAAATCATCTATATCAGGTTTTGTACATTCTATATTTCTTCTAATAATGTATTTTACGCTTATGGATGTCATTAAATATATCCCACTTACAGTATTTGCTGCGATACTAATTTCAGTTTCGATAAGGATGTGTAATTTTCCATTGGTCTTTAAGATACTTAAGTATTCATATAAAGAAGCAATTGTTTTACTGATAACATGTGGTTTGACAGTATTCAAAAATTTAATTTGGGGTGTAGTAGGCGGCATGGTGGCAGTTACTTTAATCAATATTCCTAATTACAAGAGGAAATTAAATGTAACACAAGAAGTTGGCGATAATAGAATGTTAGTTAAGGCATCTGGCATACTATATGTTTTCAATATTGAGAAAGTAATACAATATATTTCATCAACATCAATGATGTCAGATGTCAATAAAATTACTTTAGACTTATCTGAAGTAAAAGAAATGGATGCAACCGCTAGTGAAAGAATTGCTAAGTGCAAAAAAGAATACTCTCGTGGCTCTATTGAATTTGAAATACAAGGATTAAATGAGAGTGCATATAAAAAAATGAATATGCTAGCATAGAAAAAACGTGAAAAATTTGTAATTATATTTAGACATGTGTAATGTTTGGGTATAATATATACAATAGTAATATAACGAATTTAACAAAAAATTAATTGGAGAAGTTTATGACTTATTTATTAGCAGCTGAAAATGGAATGTCTCTTGGGGAGATAATGAAAAAAGCCCTTTTGCCAGATGACGTGAGTTTTTTGGGCTTAAAAGTTAATCCAAGTTTTTTCTCAGCTCTTATTGTAACAGCAGCAATTTTATTGTTTTGTTTAATACTAAGAATATTCTTTATTCCAAGGATGAAGAAAATTCCAGGAAAGGCTCAAGTTATTTTAGAAAAAGCTGTATCATTCTTTTCAAATCTCGCTTCTTCTAATAGCCCAACAAGCAATAGGTTTTTAGGAGCTTATGTTTTCAGTGCTGGACTTTACGTTTTCTTTGGCACGATGATAGAACTTATAGGTTTAAGACCTATTTTAGTAGATATAAATGCATGTATAGCCATAGCTTTATGTTCTTTTGGAACAATTCTTGCAGGTGGAATGAAAGTAAATGGCCCCAAAGGTGTTTTACATGCGCTAAAAGATTTTTCTTTGCCACTTTCTATGTCATTTCGTCTTTTTGGAAGTATGATTAGTGGCTTATTAATGACAGAATTAGTTTATCAATTTCTTGCACTGTCATTTGTGGTGCCTGTTTTTGTAGGAATTATTTTTACCGTATTCCATGCAGTAATCCAAACATATGTTTTAACATTGTTAACATCTATGTTTTATGGTGGTGCAGCAGAAGTAATTCCTAAGAAGGAAAAGAAGAAAAAAAGAAAAAAGAAGCTAGATGTTGTTGAAGAGAATGTAGAGCAAGTAGAAAACGTATCTGCATAACATTTAGTTTAATTAAGTTAAATAAACAAAAACACTGAATATAAAATAAATTAATTAGCTGAAAAGAGCATAGATTAAGAAAAAACTTATCTACATAACATTTAGTCTAATTAGTCAAACAAATAAAAACACTAAAATATAAAGTAAAATAAATTAATTATCGGAGGTAAATTATGAATTCTTTTTTAGTAGCTGCTATTGATCTAAAAGGTATATATGCACTTGCAGCGGGTCTTGCTATTGCATTAGTGGGTGTAGCCGCAGCAATTGCTATGGCTATTGTAATTGCAAAGGCTCTTGAAGGGATAACAAGACAGCCCGAAGCAGAATCAAAAATTAAGTCAGGCTTGATACTAGGTCTTGTTTTTATTGAAACAGTTATCATTTATGCATTGATTATATCCATACTACTAGTAATCAATGTGCTATAGAGGTAAATAATGGACATTATATTATCTGCCAATCTCCCTTTAGGCATTGATGGGATGAAAATCCTATTACACCTAATGAATTTCCTTATCTTAATGATAGGGGTTACTTTGCTTGTATATAAGCCAGTAAAGAAATTCATAGAAAAAAGGCAAAATGAGATAAAAGAGCAATATGAAAGCAATGAGCAAGCAAAAAAAGAAGCAGAGGAACTTAATTTGTTGTATCACGAAAAACTTGAAAATGTAGACAATGAAATTATGGCTAGAAGACTTGAGGCTGAAAGAGTTGCACATACGATTAAGGAAAATGCTACATCGGAAGCTGCTAAAAAAGCAGAAGAAATAATTAATAGGGCTGAACTTGAATCGCAAGAAATAAAAAAGGAAACGATAAGCGGTATCAAAACCCAAGTCGCAGATGTTGCTGTAGCTATTGCAAAGGCATTAATTGAAAAAGAAATTAGTGCTGAAGAAAATGACAAAATTATCGATCAATGCATTGATGATTGGACTAATGAAGAATAGTTTTTACAAAACCGTATATATAGGTAATTAGGAAAATATTATGAATACACTAACAATAACCACAAGTAGAGAACTTTCTCCTGAAAAAAAGTTTGATATTGAAACCAAGCTTCAAAGGAAATATGGTTATTTTAAAGCCATATATCGAGTAGATCAAACAATTTTAGGAGGAATAATCATCTTTGATGGTCAAACGGCTTATGATGGTTCACTCAAAACACAACTTGCAAAACTTAGAGATAGAGTCGTTGATAAGATTCAACAGTAAATATGAATTCAATTTTGTGGTATCAAATAAACAGTTAAGGAAAATATAAATATGACAAAGAATTATAACTCATCGGAAATAATCAAAGCAATTTTAGAAGAAGCTGCTACTTTCAAGCGAGAAACAGATGTACGTCCTGCTGGAAGGGTTATTTCTTCTTGTGATGGAGTTGTAATGATTGAAGGACTTATGGATGTTAAAAATGGTGAGCTTGTACGTATATCAGATGAAAGCTATGCCATTGCGTTAAATTTGGAAACTGAAGTTACAGGAGCAATTTTACTTTCTGCTTCAAACGAAATATCACCTGGAGATATTGTATATCCCACGGGAGAAACAATAAAAGTACCATCAGGGGATAATCTTTTAGGTAGAGTAATAGATCCTCTTGGACAACCTTTAGATGGGAAGGGTCCCTTTAGAGCATCAAGTTATAGAGATATAGAAAGCCCAGCTCCTACTATTTTTGATAGAGCCAAGGTTGCTGAGCCTTTGTACACAGGCATAAAAGCAATAGATGTAATGATTCCTATAGGGAAAGGTCAAAGAGAGTTAATTATCGGAGATAGGCAAACTGGGAAAACTGCTATAGCACTTGATACTATAGTTAATCAAAAAGGGAAAGATGTTATTTGCGTTTATGTGGCTATTGGGCAAAAAACTTCATCTGTGGCAAGAGTTGTCAAAGATTTAACTAAGCAAGGTGCAATGGATTATACCATTGTCGTTAGCTCTACTGCTGGACAACCAGCGCCACTGCAATATCTTACACCTTATTCAGCAACTGCTGTAGCTGAAGATTTCATGTATAGAGGAAAGGATGTTTTAATTATATATGATGATTTATCAAAGCATGCAGTAGCTTATAGAACGATATCATTATTACTAAAAAGGCCTTCAGGTAGAGAAGCATATCCTGGCGATATTTTTTATATTCATTCACGTCTATTAGAAAGAAGCGCAAAACTTTCTGACGAAAAAGGTGGTGGCTCACTTACAGCTTTACCTATTGTTGAGACTCAAGATGGAGACATTTCTGCATATATTCCTACTAATGTTATTTCAATTACTGATGGGCAAATCTATTTGGAGACAGAACTTTTTAATTCTGGCATGAGACCAGCAATAAATGTAGGGTTGTCTGTTTCTAGGGTAGGTGGAGCTGCACAAAGTAAAGCTATCAAAAAGGTAAGCGGGAAAATTCGTTTAAATTTAGCTCAATATCGAGAAATGTTAATTTTTGCTAGATTTGATGCAGATTTAGATGATGCAACAAAAGAAGTTTTAAAGCACGGTGCTATCTTAACTGAAGCCTTAAAACAAAAACAATTTAGTCCCGTATCAATGACAGATATGGCTATTGAGTTTTTAATTTTGCAAAATAATCTTCTTGATAATTTCCCAGCAAAAAACACGCAAAATATTATAACTAATTTTATCCAATTATATAAAAATAAAGGTCTTTCTCAGATATATGATCACATAACTGTAACTAAAGAGCTTTCTGATAAAGATGCAGCAAAAATATTAGATGAATTTAAAGAATATATTTCTAAAATCAAGAACTAATCTAAAATGTGTTTTATCATCAGTTAAGAGAATAGTTGATTAAATTTAAGAGAATCTATAATGAATGCTAAAGATTTAAAAAGAAGAATAACTAGTGTTAAAGAAACTGCAAAAATTACAAATGCAGTGCATTTAATTTCAGCATCTAAAATGCATAGAGCAAAAGAAAAATTTGAACTTGCTAATGGTTTTTTAGATGAAGCTAGGGAAGCAGCAACACATCTTATGTCATCAAATGAAGCAAAATCTCATCCATTTTTTCAACAACGTGATGGTAATCGTGCAGCATATGTTGTCATAGGTGCCGACAAAGGTCTTTGTGGTGATTATAGTCAATTGATTTTAAATGCCTCAGATGCATCTATGAGAACTCAAAAAGTAACAAATCTTTTTGCCGTTGGAGCGATAATTAGAGATTATTATGATAAAAAGGAAGGCATAGATGTAGATAATTCTTATGTTAATATATTCCCAGATCCTATGCCAGATGATGCAAGGGCAATAGCTGATGATTTATGTGCAGATTTTAAAGCAGAGAAAATGGATAGAGCTTATATTATTTATACAATGGCAGATAAGCTATCTCAACAAAAAATCGCTATTAAAAAAATTCTGCCATTAGAAATTTTAGGATGTGATGAAGAAGTAAATTACATTTCTGGAGGAGACACATTTGAGAAAGTATTAACCCAATATCTTTGGGCAAGAATTTATCAAGCTATATGTTCTGCTTCATATGCGGAAAATTTCAAAAGAATGGTAAGCATGCAAGAAGCAACATCCAACTCGAAAAGGATTATCGAGGAATTACAAAAGAAGTATAACCAAGAAAGACAAGAAAGTATTACAAATGCTTTGCTAGATGCAACAACAACAAATATGAGTAGAAATTATTAGTTAACTATATAAGAGTAAAGTATAAAATAGTAAAAATAAATATATGTAGGAAAGCAAGTAAATCTAAACAAAAAAACAAGTAGATTTCTATGCAAATAAAAACAAAGGTAGATATATGGTAAGAAAAACACTAGATGGAGAAATAGTACAAATTATAAGTTCAGTATTAGATGTAAAGTTCCCAGACCATCTTCCGATGCAAAATGAACTTTTAAAGGTTGATGCTGGAGATAGGCATGTAAAAATAGAGGTAATGAACCACCTGGATGATTCAACTGTAAGATGTATTTCACTTGAACCTACAGAGGGGTTAAGTAGGGGTATGCGTGTTATTTCTACCGGTCAAACCATAAGAGTACCTGTTGGTAAAAATACTTTAGGAAGGGTCTTTAATGCTATAGGGGAACCTTTAGATAACAAAGGTGCTGTTAAAGGACCTACTCGTTCAATTTATAGAGAAGCACCATCTCTCATAGAACAGAATCCCAATACACAGATATTTGAAACCGGAATTAAGGTTATTGATTTGCTAACCCCATATGCAAAAGGTGGAAAAATTGGCTTATTTGGTGGAGCCGGAGTTGGTAAAACGGTCTTAATTTTAGAACTGATTCACAATATTACAAACCATCATGGTGGAAGATCGATCTTTACTGGAGTTGGAGAAAGAAGTAGAGAAGGGTATGAAATGGTTCAAGATATGACTGAGGCAGGCACCCTCCAAAATACAGCATTAGTCTTTGGTCAAATGAACGAATCACCTGGTGCTAGAATGAGAGCGGCCTTCACAGGTTTAACTATGGCTGAATATTTTCGCGATGTTCAAAAGCAAGACGTTTTGTTGTTTATAGATAATATATTTAGATTCGTACAAGCAGGAAGTGAAATATCTGCTCTCCTTGGAAGAATGCCATCTGCTGTGGGATATCAACCAACGCTAAGTACTGAAATAGGCGCACTTCAAGAAAGGATATGCAACACTCATAGAGGTTCTATTACATCAATTCAAGCTGTCTATGTTCCTGCAGATGACCTTACAGATCCTGCACCTGCAACATTATTTGGACATTTAGATGCAATAACTGTTCTTTCAAGAAAAATTGTTGAACAAGGTATTTATCCAGCAATTGATCCCCTTGAATCTAATAGTAGAATATTAGAGCCAGATATTGTGGGAGTAGAGCATTATGAAACTGCAAAAAGAGTGCTTGAAACACTACAAAGATATAATGAGCTTCAAGATATTATTGCAATTTTAGGAATGGATGAACTTAGTTTAGAAGATAAACTTACAGTATATAGGGCAAGAAAACTCCAAAGATTTTTTTCTCAACCTTTCCATGTTGCAAGTGTCTATACTGGAATTCCTGGTAGGTACGTTCCTGTAGAAACTACTGTTAAAAATTGTCGTGCAATTCTTGATGGTAAAGCTGATCATATTCCAGAAAGTCAATTTTTCTTTATCGGAGACCTAACGGACATACCTAGTTATAGAGAATAAATTACACTTAAAAATTTAAAGCTCTTCATAAAAAATAGTCTATAACCATATCAACTGGTTAAATTTAAAAATATTATTGATTTATTATACGAGGACAGTAAATGAAACTTTTTAAACTTACAATGCTTACACCTGAAAAAACCTTATTTCAAGGTGAAGTTCAAAGCTTAAAAGTCATGCTTGAAGATGGCGGTCTAGAAGTTTTAGCTTCTCATTTACCGTCAATAGCATATTTATTTCCTGGTGAATGCAGAGTAATTTTAGAAAATGGTGAAAAAAAAGTCTTTGTTTCCGCTGATGGCGTTTTAAATATAAAAAAATCTGAAGTTATCCTTACAAGCGACTTCTTAGAATGGGAAGAAAATATCTCTATTGCTCTTCAAGAAAAGCAAAAACGCATCGCTCTTGAAAAAGAAAGACGCTCAGCAAGTTTTGTCCAAAATCAACTTGGAACCCTAGATCTTTTCAGAACTTTACTCAAGTCAAACAAAAAGAATACTTTATAAATCCATCACCAATTTTATACCTTTGCTTTTCTCATATCAAAGACAAACCCATAATATTTTCAACGCACACATTGTTTATCAGTTTTCCTCAAAAATGTTGATCAGTTGTATCGCCTTGTATCTATTGTTTTACTAAGATTATAAAAAATTAAACCATCCATTATAAACTTTAAATTCTTGCACCACCATACTAAATGCATAGTTTTGATACATAGTTATTAGGCCTTTTTGCGCATATTGCTTTTGAATGATTTGAGAAAATATGATTCAATAGCATATTTAATAGACAATATGATGAAAAAGTGCTGCCTTATGTAGTGAAATTATATATTTTATCATGAATAATATTTGTGAATAAGTAACATATTATACCTTTATGATGTTATGATGAAAATAGAAAACATATATAAAATGCGGAATTAAAAATTGAAACAAGGGGGGGATAATGAAAAAAAAGAAGATTGAATTAAATGGTATAGAATATAAGATAATTGAATCTATTGGAAATGGTGGATCTGGCACTGTTTTTAAGGTGGAATCAAAGGGCAAATATTTTGCTTTAAAGCTTGTAGCAAGCAAAGATAAAAAGAAGAATATCAGATTTTTGAAAGAATGCGATTTTGCACATGAGACTCTCCATAATCGAATAATAAATTACATAAGCTACGGTAAACACCCTGAAACAAAAAACGGAAGTACAACGGAGATGCTTTATTGTTTGATGCCACTATATGACTGTAGCTTGAGAAGGTTAATTAATGAGGGTATTATAAGCGATGACCACAAATTGAAAATATGCATTCAAATATGTGAAGCACTAATATTTATTCACAATAGAGGCATTGTTCATAGAGACATAAAACCAGAAAATATCTTAATAGATAAAAACGGCGATGCTGTTTTAGCCGATTTTGGGATTGCACAATTTAATGATTCAAATATTACTACTACGGGTGATAGACTTGCAAATTTTACTTATAGAGCCCCCGAACAATTATTAAATAAAAAAGATGTTGGAAAGTATACGGATATATATTCTTTAGGATTGATTATTAATGAAATATTTACAAAAGAAGTTCCACAAGGAAACAACTATAAAAAAATAGCAGATGTTAATATTTGTTATAGTGAGTTAGATGATATTGTTAATAGAATGCTTATTAAAGATACAAAAGAAAGATTATCTAATGCAAAAATAGTTAAATCTGAAATATATTTAATTTTTAAAACTGTAAAAGAAAGAATGCAGGAGATAAAAGAACACTTGCTAGCTCAACCACAACCAAGTGATATCTTAAATGAAGATTTAAATAAGATATTAGAGATAGCTTGCAACGATATACTTTTGGCCAAGCATCTTTTTTATCGGGTGCCAGAAAAATTTAATTTTTTAAATCCTAACTATAACATGATTATAGGATATAAAACATCAGACTTTTTATTAAATTTATCAATACAAGAGCAAATGTTATATGAGTGTAAAAGTAAATTTAAATATGAGAGTAATGTGTATATAAGAGGACTTTCATATGACCCTCTTAATCTTTCGAATCAAGAACATAAAAAAATCTATGATAAAATGGTAACACTAGTTAGTCGGTATCCAGTAAATGATAAAACTTATGATTTATCGGGGCTCATCTTAAAATACTTTGCCTCATGTCAAGATTATCACGCTGAAGAATTGTTGCAATCTTGCGAGACTATTCCTGAAAGTTGCAAAAAGAATCTTCTTGATGCACCAATACTTTGGATTTTCATGTATCTTAACTTTTATATTAAAGAGTCCTTTGATAGACTTAAAAAATATTCATATCCAATTGAGTTTGAAATAGCTATTAATTGGCAACGCACAATGGGAACTTATTTTGAAAATGATAATTTTGATTTGATCGATGAATTTGAAAAAAAACGTCAAGAAAACTGCATAAATATTCTACAATCACTTAAAGAAAAATACCCGAATTTAATTTTTGATTTCAAAAAAGAAAATAATAGTGCACAAGTGTTTTTTGATAACTATAAATCCTACGAAAAATTCAAAACCGAATCTTTAGAAATAGCTAAGCCATATTACGTTTTTAAAGGTGATGTAATAGGTATATTGAGAATTAAAAGGCAGTTTGAAAATTGTATAGAATTACATTTTACTTCCTTTGATATAGAAACAGTTGTTCCTAAGTTACTTGGATTAAAACCCATTAATGAGTTGCGTAAAAAATAATTATTGCAAAAGATGTTGCAAAAAATTGGCGAACAGAAACAAGCATTTTAATTTTGAATCTTTTTGATTTTCTTGAGAAGTGGGATAGCGTAGACTTATAGATAAAAATCTTCATTGAATATTAGTGACAAAATGGCAAAATAATTCAGTAGCATCTTTAATCAGGAAGATTAAATGATTGTGTTAGGAGCTAACTATATATGAAAACTTTGCAAAAGAAATGGTAAAGAAATGGTGCGGATTATGATAGTTCGTGCCTTTTTTGTTCCCTAAATTTATAAAGCAAATCTTAAAGAAAAATGTAGCCACAACAAAAAAGACTGTCGTTTATGGGAAGACTATATTTGATATTTTTAAGGAAATTGAGGTTTTTTTGATGTATATTTTTTAGGTTTTATTAAATTTCAACTTAGCGTAGGCTAAATTTTTGTTGATTCATAAGTGTATAAATATGGTGGATATTGAAAATGAAATAGTAGAATGTTAAACTTTATATAACATTTTATAATTTTATAGCATTAAATAGAGTGCTACATATATTGCTTAAACAAAAAGATAGCTTACTTAAAGGGAAGAAATGAATAAAAAAGCTAGAGTATCTATAATAGCAATAATGATTTTGTTAGTTGTGGCTATAGTTGTTGCAGCTAGTTTTGTGGTAAGCAAAAATCCGACATTAAATAATGACGTAGCCAATGAAAGTTTTGATAGATATAACTTTGAAAGAGAAATTGAAGTTGATGGTAATGTTTTTGAGTTTTATCAAAGTGGAGATCAGCAATTTAAATATGACCACGATAAATATGGCAATGTTTTAGTCCCAAATGAAGATAGAACAAATTTAGAATATTTAACTAAAGTTGATGGAGAAATTGTAGGGTCTGGAGTGACCTTAGATCAAGATGCTTCAGGAATTGAAAAGGTAAGTGTAAGTGACTTAGATAGAAACGATCCAAGGTTTAAGCTTGAGCCAATTGAAATAAAAGGGCAAAATAGGATGGCCTATTCTAGCTCTCAAATGTCTATTAAAAATTTAGTTGTATACGTAAAGTTTAAAGGTGAGACTACTTCAAATCCATTCCCACCTGAAAATATGATAAATTTTACAGATTTAGATAACTACTATAAAACTCTTACTCAAAACAAAATTAGCGTAGATTCAATTCCTGCAAAAGAAGCAAATGATACATATATATATGAAGCACCTTATGATAGATCATATTACGATGTAAAGGATTCTTCTTCTAGCGAAAGAAGAAATAAAGAATATGAGTTAGTTAAAAGTATCTTAACAAGTATCTCAACAAAATATAATGTTACAGCAGATGATATTGATAAGTTGGGTCCAAATGGTGTTTCAGATGGATATGTTGATTCAGTATCAATTTTTATTACAGGATCTAGAAACCCAACATGGGGCGGATTATTGTGGCCACATAAATGGAATATTCGAGAGATAAAAGGGGCAGACCCAAGCGACCCCAAAATGCTAGGAAAATGGTTTGGTGATTATACCTTTAACTTTATAGATAGTGTTGATATTGGGACAGTTTGCCATGAGATGGGACATGTTTTGGGTGCTCCAGATTATTACCATTACAATAACGATTTTGTCCCAACTGGCGAGTGGGACTTGATGTCTTTTAACAAAAAAACTCCTCAATATATGCTTGTTCATACGAGAAACAAGTATTTAAAAAGTATAAAACCAGAGCAAATTCAAACAATCACCTCAAGTGGAACATATACCGCATATGCAACAACTTTATCTAGAGTTTCTGGAGAAGGCGTGGGCAAACCTTTTGCATATAAAATACCGACAGATAAATCTAATGAATATATTATGGTTGAAATGAGAACTAAATCATCAGTATATGATTGGCCATTACCAGGAAGTGGATTAATTGTGTATAGGGTAAAAGAAGGTATAAACGGTAATGCTGATGCGGTATATAGAAAAGTTGATAAACCAGATGAGGTTTATGTATATAGACCAGCAGTTTCTCTTAAGCCTACGACATCTCCTAGTCAAAGATATTCTGCAAGCTATAGTGATGCAAAATTAGGATATTTATCAGTATACAATAATCACTTTAATAATCTTGGTAAACCTTTAGACCCAAATAATAAAAAAACTTATGAAAGTGATGCAATATATTATGTAGACGGAACTAATACAGGTATTCAAATTACTCCACTTTCAACATCTACAAATTATAGTCAATTTAGAATTGTATTACCTGGCGATGAAAATCTGCCTGAAAATATTTTTGATAAATTTGAAATATTAAATGCTGAGTTATTCCAAGATGATGTTGGGGCTGGTGTTAAGTTTTTCTTTTCAGCATCATCTGGACTTAATTTAAGTCTACTAAAAAATATTCAAGCTTCACTCGTTAAAGAGGGGCAACCACCTTTTTCAATCGCCAACATTGATATAGCTAAATTTAAAAGTGAATATAACAGCTATAAAAGTGTTTTTGAAGGAAGGTTTTATTTAGGACAAACTGTAGATTTGAACAATCTTTTCCATCATACTAGAGTAATGACAGGAAACGCGGTTTCCGAAGATGAGTATCCACAAGAGGTATCTTTGGTTATCTTTGATATCAATAATAATTTCAGTATAGAAAAAAAGATTGCAATAAATAAAGCAGGAAAAAGCTGGTCTACTCTTTCAAAACTATATCCTGAAGCCACAATATATGCTTCAAATACGATGAGTGTTGCGCTAGATAAAAATGGGATTGCAAGAACAAATATACCTTTGGGACACACGGGTGATGTTCCTTATAATACCCTCGAAGCTAAGTGGAATATAGAAGGTAGAGGCCCATATATTTCTATTGCTTTAGGGAGAGATCATGTGCTAGCTTTAACTAAAAATTTAGATGTTGAAGCCTACGGCTATGATTATCGTGGCGAAATTGGAGCAAGAAATTGGAGCAATATTTTAAATATTGCAGCAGGCACTGGAACAAGTTATGGAGTAACTGTAGATGGAACTGTTTTAGCTTTAGGAGCCGATGATTTAGGGCAAATGGAAGTTGACTCATGGACTAACATTGTTGATATTGTAGCACATGGCAATAATGTTATAGGAATTACGGAAAATGCTAAAGCTAAAGTTGCAGGTGTATTAGCTGATGAAGTTAAGCAAGCTATTGAAGCGGAGACGAATGTAAGTAAAGTTGGTCTTTCTAAAGAATACGCCGTTTTAATATATAAAGATGGAACTGTAAAAGCTTTTGGAAATGATACAGTGACAATGAATGCATTAAATGAGGTTTTAGCTAGTTTAACCGGAATTAAAAAGGTGTCTGTAGCAGATTCATATTTTTCTCTTTTGACAAATGCAGGAAAGGTAATTACACCAATGGGGCCTAGTCAAGCTTTCATGGATCAATTTAATAGTTTGATAGATATAGTAGATTTGTCTTGTTCAAATCATCATGCTATGTTTTTGCGCGAAGATGGCTTTGTAGAATATATAGGTCAAAATGATGTATACCAAACTAATGTTGAATTTAACAATTTAATATATACAGGAGTAGGCGAATTTAAAGAAGTTACAAATATTGAAATTCGAGATAGTTTTGGATTTTCGATGGCAACAACCATGCAACTTGACTATGATGCGGGAAATCCCCAACATGTATATTTAACTATGAAGACAGTTGCACAAGGCGGAGGACTTTCAACTTACAAAAGGCTTATGTTTTCGACTAGTCCTATTGAAGGAAAAGATGAAGTTGCAGAAATTCAAATAGATATAGAAGCACATCCTAATACGGGAAATGATATTTTACCAGAGGGGCAAGATATTACAAAATGGAAAATTACTTCTATTAAAGAAGGCTTTATAAGATTAAATATTACAGCTCATGGGACAGACATTTCAAAAACTATTGATATAGAAGTGAGACAGTATATTCCGTTAGATAGCATATTAATAGAAGGTACAAAGTTGGATGAAAATGGAGATCCAGATTTAACAAAGGCTAGTATATTTATAGAAGAATATGCTTCATATGCTTCAGTACCCCCTCCATTAGTGCAATTAAAAATACTAAAAAATCCAAGTAATGCTCTTGGGTTAACCCCGCTGCCAAAACCTACATATACTGCAAGTCCTAGCAATCTAGTTACAATTAATGATAGTGGCCAAATAAGGGCTGTCAAAGGTGCTAGTGGAGAATGTATTGTTACTGCAACATTAAGTATTAAAAATACAACATATTCAACTCAAACAGTAGTTAAAATTGTTTCTGAAATAGAAAGTATTTCTGCTGTTTATCCATCAGGAATAACTTCCTTTGATTTGAAATATGGAGATTCTTTACCATATGCTGAAATGAAAATTAAAATAATTCGTAACGTAGATGGTGGAACGGTGGAATCTGAAATGGGTGTGAGCGCTACGATGGTAGTTTCAGGTACATATAATCCTGTTGATTTATCTGCTGAGCAACAAGTTAGGATTACTTATTTGGGGAAAGAATGTATATTTAAAGTTTCAGTAAATGACTATGTTTCTAGTATTTTTATAACTAATCCTCAAACTAGATACAAATTAGGTACTACATTTATTGATGCAAATACAGAAATAGGAGAAATAAAATATACAAAGGCATCTAGTGGTGATGAAATAACTTGTGCATATTTAGATAAGCCTTTTAATGGAAAGTTTTTTACAAATTTGGCACAAACAAGCTTGTATACTTCTCCTGGAGAAAGAACTATTGAACTTGTTTATTCAAAACAAATAGGCTCATATCTAAATCAAGTAAGAACTATTTATCAAATACAAGTTGTTGATTATGTAAAAAGCATCAGTTTTTTAGGTAATCCGCCGGCTACTTTGGCAACACTAGAATATCAAAGCGATTTAAAAGATTTCCCTTATTATTTAAAATTAACATTTCAATCAACAAAGGAAATATCTGTTGATTTGTCTAGAGTAACAATTAGTGGTTTTGATGCCAATGTTGTGGGGGCCCATGAAGTAAAATTTAGTTATAAAGATGAATTTGGCAATGAAGTTGAAACCTCTAAAAAGATAGTTGATGTTATTTTACAAGGCTCTAGAACTGAAATATTTGGCTATGAATCACATGTAGGCCAAGGTGATCATTATTTTTATTATTTGCAAAATGGAGATTTAATTTTAGATGATGTGAAGGTCACTTTACCATCAAGCGACAAGTCTCTTATTGTTGAAAAATATAATCCAGAGTTAGAGCAAGATATCTATTATAACTTTGAAACAAATGATACTGGTGAAGTTGTTGATAAATTTAATAAAGCAATTATTGGTAAGCCCTTATTCGTGCCGATATATATTTATGCAAAAGAAAAAGAAGGCGCATCAATTGTTTTTAAACAACAATTAACTCATTATGTAACAACTTTTGGCATCTTAAGGTGGGAAATAAAAGGGATGAAAGAAGAAGGTGAATATATTTCACCGGGGACAGAAGAAAATCCTTTGGAATTTGCTTATGCTGACTATGAAAGAGCCCCTAATCAATCTGAGATAGCTCTATATTTTAACTCTTTAAATCCATATGAAGAAAGTGCTACACTAAGTCCCAAAAATATTTCATTTGATGAAAATGTTGTTGATCAAAAACAACCACTTAATATCCAGTTTATAGGTAATTCAAAGCCTCAAGTTAGAGATGGCGTTGATTTTGTAGATCAAACTTATTGGATTATTGTTAGAGATGTAATTGAAGATATATTAATAGATGATGAAATTGTAATTAACTATAGTAATGATGGGGCAAGTTTAGAAAATACTCTTGCTTCAAAAGTGAAACTATCAAAGAGATTTGCTGGAGAAGTTTCGCTATTACCAAGTGATTATAGCAGTGTAACATATGTTGATCCAAGTGGTTATTTAGATATTACAAAAGAGCTAACAGATAATGGTGTAGTAGAGCCAGTCGCATCACATGAGTTGACTGTGAAATATTTGACCTTTGAGAAGAATTTTAGATTAAGAGTAAAAGATGAAGTGGTTAATATGGCCGTAGCTAGTAATCAACATATTATTGGATATCAAGATAATTATATGGATTATCTCAATAATATGGTGTTCGAGTTTACCTTAAGATATTCAAAAGACCTTAATGGGAATCCAGAAAAAGTAGAATATACATTAAATGCTCTAATTACTGGGGGAGTAGTAATTAAAGAAGATGAAAACTTTAATAATGAAGCTATAGATACAACTCAAACTGTAACTATTACACATACAAGATCAAATAAATATATAGAATTTCACCTTACTGTAAAAGACTACGTATCAAGTCTTTCATTGACATTTCTTAATACAGATAAGATCTTTACCTTTAATTCAAAACCTGCAATTTTTTATAAGGATATTTTAGAAGAAAGTGCCGAAAGCTTTGTAAAAATTCGTAGATTTATGAAAAGTGGCGAAGAAAATGATATCCTTGCAACTAGATATTATTTAGAGGGAGTAAGATCGCATAGATATGATGATACTGGAGCTTTAGCAGCATTGCCTGGTTCTGAGCAAAATTCATTTTCAACAAGTGAGCCTGTGGCGTCTAGTTATTTAGTTCCTGGTAATTGGAAAATAAAAGCAATATATGTGCCTGCAGCTGGAGAGTATGTGCGATCAACTGCAGATATTACATCAACTGTGGTGGATTTATTAGTTCAAAATTACGTTACGGAGATGTCAGTAAAATTGAAAGATAGTGCAACTAATCCTACATATCGTTTTGGCTCAACTCCCGATTTTTCAGAAATCATTTTAACGGCAACAATGGTATATTCTGATACAGGTACTAACAAAGTAAATCTTTCTGGTAAAACTGATATTACTAGAAGTTTTGAAATTATATATGATTCAACAAAAGGTGGTTCAACAAGGATAGATATAAGACCAAAAGCAGCCTTTAAAAAGACAAGTGTAAGTGCTGGGTATAATGTTACCTTTGCTGCTAAAAAAGATTTAGTATTTATAAAAAATGATATGTTTTCTAAAAGCCCTAGAGATTTAAAAATCTTAAAGTTTGAGATTTTAGTATTTAATGGGCCAACAGAATTTAATAAGATTTTTAATAAAATAGCAAATTTAAATACTGATTTTAATTTTTTAATAGACCACATTTATTTAAATAATGTAAAAATCTCATTAGATAGTAATGTCAGTGTAAAATCTGGTGATATGTTAGAGTTTAGAAATGGCGATGGCAATACAGTATTTAAATATATGTTAGCTGTCATTGGTGATGCAAACCAAGATGGTAAAGTAAACAGCGATGATATAGTATATCTTGCAACAATGTTATTAATGAAAAGATACGATGAAAATAAATATATCCCAGAAATAATGGGTGGTAATAAAGCGTCAAGTGATCCCTTAACAAGCTTTATTTCAAGGGTAAGAGCAATTAATAATCCTGAGCCTTTAAATGCTCCTCTTCCGATAAATGATGTAGCAAATATTTTTATAAGTAAGAAGACAAATTTAAAAGCCGAAAAAGAAGAAACAATAATAACGGTAAGTTAAAATTATGAATAAAACTCTCAAAAAGTTAATATGCATTATACTATTAGTTACATTTCTAATAGCGATTTTAACTGCATGCAAGAAAGGCAGAACAATAGAAAGTCCTGTTGAAAAAATTGAAATTTTGCAAGGATCGTTTAAATCACAATATGCCTTGGATGAACAATTAGATCTATCAAATGCTAAAATAAAAGTTTTTTATATTAGTGGCGAAACAGAAGAGAAAAGAATTACCCTAGATATGATAGCAGGCTTTAATACCAAGACAAACTTGCCAGCAACAAAGACACTAGAGGTTGTATATAGAGGAGTATCTACAACATTTACTTATGAAGTTTTGGGAGAAACACATGTAACATCCCCTATAAGATTAGTTATAGAAGAAGCTCCCGATCCAGAAAAAGGGGCAGGTTATTGTTATCTCAATCTTTATATTTTACATGCTGATGAAGTTACAAATGGTATATATGCTCTTATGTTTGATGTGGAAAAAGCGGCTGAATTATCAATTGCAGTGACAACTGTAGTGCTTTCACAAAGAATAAGTGCAAAATGGACAACAACTCCCTATGAAAATACGGAAAATCCAAACAAATTTAGCATTTTAGCTTATGCTAAAAATGGACAAGACACTCTACTTACCACTATTGCCGAAGGGGAGTCTGTACAAAAGATTTTACTATATTCTATTAGAATAAAAAAACCGTCTTCTGCAAGCACGATACATCTTAAAAACATAACGATATCAGATGGTACAAAAGATACAAAAGCACCAAATTTAACATTTGAAGTGAGTGCGCCAAATTAGGTATTTGGAAGGCATTTGTTAAATGTAACTGCCTTAGTTGGTGCAAAAGACATGAAAGCATATTTGAAGTAAGTGCGGCAAATTAGGCATTTGGAAGTAATTTGTTAAATGCAAAAACAACTGTATTAGATGGTGTAAAAGATACAAAAGCACATTTAAAGTAAATGCGGCAAATTAGGCATTTGGAAGGCATTTGTTAAATACAAAAAGATGGTACAAAAGAAAAGCACATTTAAAGTGAATGCGACAAATTAAGTATTTAAAAATACTTTGAAGCGTAAAAGAAACGATTATAATAACAAGCAATATTTAATGATTGAAAAGATTTTTGTTGGAAATCTATGTTTACAATACACTGATATTTTACTTGGTGTATTTTTTTGATATAATTATGTAGTCAGTAATATTTTAAAATTTAAGGGGAGGATTTATGTTAAATATTATTCCAAGACCTGTGAAGGTTGAAATTTTATCAAAAGGCACATATGATTATTCGCAATATGATATATCAAGAAAATATGTCCTTGATATGAAACCAAATAGTTATAAATTAGAAATAAATGAGAAAGGGATCTTTTTAGAAGCTAGCGATGAAAGAGGTTTCCATTATGGTGCACAGACTGTAGCTCAAATAGCAGCAAGTGGAAAAATGCCAAATGTCTTAATATATGATGAGCCAAGATTTAACTATCGTGGTTTTATGCTAGATTGCTGTAGGCACTTTTTTACAGTCGAAGAAATTAAGAAGATTATAGATTTAATATCATATCTAAAATTCAATATATTCCACTGGCATTTAACTGAAGACCAAGGTTGGAGAATTGAAATATCAAGATATCCTCTACTTACCAAAATAGGCTCAAAGAGAGACCAAACTCTTGGAGACGGTATCCCTGTTGAGGGATATTATACCAAAGATCAAATTAGGGAAGTTGTCGAATATGCAAAGAGTAAGCATATAGATATCATACCAGAGCTTGATGTACCTGGGCATTTTTCAGCGGCTATTGCAGCATATCCATTTTTATCTTGTGATGGACAAAAAGCTGAAGTAAAAGAATGTTTTGGAATATTTGAAGATGTAATGTGTGCTGGCAAAGAAGATTCATATAGGTTTTTTAAAAATGTATTACAAGAAGTTTTTGAGCTTTTCCCATATGAATATATTCACCTTGGTGGAGATGAAGCTTTAAGGATTAAATGGCTTGAATGTTTTGATTGTCAAAAAACTATCAAAGACAACAACTTGAAAAATGAAGAAGAGTTACAAGCTTTTATGATGAATAGACTTGCCAAGTTTTGTAAAGAAAATGGCAGGAAAGTTATTAACTGGAATGACGGTCTTTATGGGGATAATGTTTCAGATAATATTACTGTTCATTACTGGAGAACTCAAAAAGCAGATATTGAGGCAAGTAAAAAACATGTAAATGCTGGTAAAGATTTAATTATGAGTCCTTTTTTCCATTACTATTTAGATTATCCATATGGAATGACTCCGCTTAGAAAAACATTTAAATTTAATCCAGTGCCAAAATGGTTAAATGATGAAAGCAGACTTTTAGGAGTAGAAGCTCCGCTATGGACAGAATATGTAAAAGATTTTGATAAAATTATGTACCAAACATTTCCAAGGCTCCTTGCAGTAGCAGAAAGAGGTTGGTCTCCATGGCATACTAACTATAAAGATTTTGAAACTAGAGCAAAAGGTATATCAGAATGTCTAGTAAATAAATATGGATATAATTTTGCAAAATTTAAAGAAGTAAATCCACGAGGGTTATTTAGATTAAAATCTTTGAAAAAATTCTATAAACAGATTGATATTGAAAGAGGCAAAGAGTCACTTGCAAGAGTAAATAAAAATAAGAGAATGCTAAATCAAAAATATTCTGAAGAAAATAAAAAATAAGCACATAAGTATAAGGTATATTCGAAAGGGAAAAAATCCATAGTAAAATGTATTTTATTTTTGATGAAAGATTATTATATAATATATTAAAACTAAAGGTCAAAAGCCTTTAGTTTGTTTAAACTAGAAAGGACAGGTTACTAGAAAATGAAAGATATTCAAAAATGTTGGAATATGAGTTCAAAGGAAGTTTTTGAAAAATTAGAAACATCAGAAACTGGATTAACGAGTATAGAAGCTAAAAAAAGACTTGAAAAGTTTGGTAAAAATGCTTTAGATGAGGTCAAAAGACCTTCTTTAATTGTTAGGTTTTTAAATCAACTTAAAGATGCCATGATAATAGTGCTATTAGTTGCAGCATTAATATCTGGCATTTTAGCTATTGTTCAAAAAGAATATATGGATTTAGTTGATAGCTTTTTAATTTTATTCATAGTAGTAGTAAATGCAATAATAGGTCTTATACAAGAAGACAATGCTGAAAAAGCTCTTTCTGCTTTAAAAGATATGAATAAACCGTATACTAAAGTTTTAAGAGATGGGGAAGTTGTTAAAATTTTAAGTGAAGAGCTTGTTATAGGTGATGTTGTTGTTTTAGAAGCTGGTGATGTCGCTCCTGCAGATATGAGGCTTTTTGAAAGTGTAAGTTTAAAAGTTGAAGAAGCATCACTTACAGGAGAAAGCGTCCCAAGTGAAAAAAATACCACAGTTATAGACCAAGATGAAGTTCCAATTGGTGATAGAGACAATATGTGCTATAGCACGGGTGTTATTACATACGGTAGAGGAAAAGCTGTTGTCATAAAAACTGGCATGGATACAGAAGTTGGAAAGATTGCTAAAATGCTTGCTGAAGATAAAAAGCAATCTACACCATTACAAAAACAATTAGATAAATCAGCAAAGATAATTAGTGTAGGAATTTTGATTATTGCTGCAATCATTTTTGTTGCTGGTGTTTTGTTCAGAGATAAAACACAACCTCTTGCAGATACCATAGTATTTGCATTTATGTCTGCGGTTGCAATTTCAGTTGCTGCGATTCCTGAAGGACTACCTGCAGTTGTAACAATAGTTATGTCTATTGGTGTCAAGGCAATGAGCAAGAGAAAAGCAATTGTCTCAAATCTTCCAGCAGTTGAAACTTTAGGTAGTTGCCAAGTTATTTGTTCTGATAAAACAGGGACATTGACCCTAAATCAAATGACAGTAAAACAACTATATAATGCAGCAGATGGCATGTATTCAGAAACTGAAACAAAATATGGTGATATTGGAAAGATTTTAATTAGGACTATGGCGCTATGCAATGATACGCAAGAAACGGAAGCAGGCTTAATTGGAGATCCGACAGAAACAGCTTTAGTAGCATATGCAAACAATCAAAAGTTCGTAAGCCTTTCTACAAAATATGAAAGAGTTGAAGAAAATCCATTTGATAGCAAGAGAAAAATGATGTCTACTATTAATAATGTAGATGGTGAGAAAATTGCTCATATTAAAGGTGCAACAGACATTTTACTTGCAAAATGCAAATATATTTTAGATAAAAATGGGGTAAGGGAAATTACTTCAAAAGATATAAAAATAATAGAAGAAAAAAATAGTGAAATGGCAAATAGGGCTTTGAGAGTTTTAGGCTTTGCTATAAAGACAATAAAGGAAGATAAGGATTTACGATTAGAGGCTATTGAAGAAGATGTTATTTTTGTAGGTCTTGTAGGTATGATAGATCCACCAAGAACTGAAGTTAAAGATGCGGTTGCTACTTGCAAAAAAGCAGGCATATTACCAGTTATGATTACAGGCGATCATATGGATACTGCAAGAGCTATAGCAAAAGAGATTGGAATTTTAGTTGAAGGTGGAATATCGATTACAGGTGCTGAACTTGACAAGTTAAGTGATGAGGAATTTTTAGATAAAATAGAAAACATCAATGTTTACGCAAGGGTAAGCCCTGAAAATAAAGTTAGAATTGTTAAAGCATTTCAAGCAAAAGGAAAAATCGTTGCAATGACAGGAGATGGTGTAAATGATGCTCCATCAATTAAGTCTGCTGATATTGGAATTGGAATGGGAATAACTGGAACAGATGTTTCAAAGGGTGTTAGCGATATGGTTTTAGCAGATGATAATTTTGCAACTATAGTAGCAGCTGTTGAAGAAGGTAGAAAGGTTTATGCAAATATTAAAAAGGCAATTCATTATTTATTGTCTGCAAATATAGCAGAAGTTTTATGTATGTTCATAGTAACTGTTATACTTTCTGCAATTCAAAGAGAAAGCATAGTTTTCTTAACACCAGTTATGATTTTATGGGTAAACCTTGTAACTGATAGTTTGCCAGCACTTGCACTTGGAACAGAGAAAGCTGAAGCAGATGTTATGGATATGCCACCTAGGAAAAACAGTAAAAGCCTATTTGCTGGTTCATATGGTTTAAATATTATTCTTCACGGAGTATTTCAAACTGTTTTAGTTCTAGCAGCATATTTTATTGGTGAATATACTGATATTGGTCATAATAACCATGGTGAAGCTATGACAATGGCATTTTTAACTCTATGTGCTATTCAACTATTCCACGCATATAATATGCGATCAGATCATAACTCACTATTTTCATCAAATCCATTTAGCAATAAGTATTTGAATGGTTCATTTATAATTGGATTTATCCTAATAATACTATCTATAGCAATTCCTGCAGTTGGGGAAACATTGTTTGATACAATACCTTTACACATTTCACAATGGGCTATTTGCATAGGTCTTGGTTTTGCTATTATCCCAATAGTTGAAATACATAAGATATTTATTAGGTTGCATATGAAGAAAAATCTTGCTAAAGAAAAAGAAGCTCTAGCAAATGGAAAAGAAATTGATAAAGTTTATAAAGAGCTATAAGTATTTGTGTGAGATGGGTAAACTAGCAAATGATGTTAGTATGAAAAGGTTAAATCTAGCTTGGAAATAAAATCTAAGGTATGGGTATGGAAGAATTAGGACTGAGAAAAAAATCTAGAAGAGTTTTGGTTCCTCAAAAAGTATGGGAAAACTTTGATATTGATGTTGAAGTAACAGATATTAAAGAGGTCTATGTTGAAGAAAAAGAAGGAATTCATCACTCCTTATATAGATTTAATGCTTTAATTAAAGATTCTGAAATTGCAGATGTTAGCTTTTATACATATGAACCACTTGAAAAAACAATTTTAGATTCAATTTTAATTGTGCCAGAATATCATAGATTTCCTACAAAAGAATTGATTGATGCTTTTATCCGAGATGGTTATAGAGTTTTTATTGTAGACATTACTGCTTCATCACCATATCCAACGGTTTATCCTCAATCACTACATTATTGTGTATATGATGAGGATAATGACAGTTTATATAAACTTGAAAAAACTGCAAAGGAAACTTGTCAACATATCTATTCTTGTGTTGTTAAAAGAGCAGTAAAATTTATTGAACAACAATTTGAAATACGAGATGTCATTTTATTAGGCATGGGAACAGCAAGTGACGTTGCAATACAAGTTGTTGGTTCAACAAATAAAAATATCAAAGCATTAGTTTGTTTAAATGGTTGTGGTTATGGCGAAATGCAAGACACCACAAGATTTTTAGGAGAAGAGCCATATAATGAAGAAAAAATTGCATGGCTTTCAGGAGTATCAGCAGTTGCATATGCAAAATATATAGATGTTCCTGTTTTTATAGCACTAGGCTCGAATAGTAGCAAAGGAAATGTTGATAAATTAGAAAATATTAGAAGCTTGCTTGTGGAAGCAACATTGAATTATGCATATTGTCCAGGCTTTAGTGACTTTATTACTCCAAGGCTTCATACAAGTGTAATTACTTGGTTAAATAGTTTAAGAACTGGGGCATATATCCCAGAAAACCCAGAAATTGCAATAAGAATCAATAAAGAAAATAAGTTATATTTTGACATTACCTGCGACCCAGGTTTAATTGTTGATCAAGTCAATGTTTTTTACAGTTTTGATGAAGAGAATAATCAAGTTAGAGATTGGAGAATGGGTAAAGTTGATACAGTGTCACACAATGAATATATGTGTGCTCCAAAACTTCTCGCTGAAGAAACAAAAGCAATATATGCATTTGCATTGGTCACATATATCACAGGTCTTACACTTAATAGTAAGTTATTGAAAAAAGACATATCTGAAAATAATAAGTTAAAAAACAATAGAGACCAAGAGGGAGACAATACCGTAATTTATCAACCTGCTGAAGGCACTTCACCGTTTGTGGAAAATTATAGCGGTGATATTTTATTAGAAAGAACATTAAAGATTGCAAAAAGCTCTAAAGGCTTGAAGGGAATAACTGCGGGTGAAATTCCGTTAAAGACATATAAATTAAAGAAAAATGTTTTAAATAGAGAAAGTATAATTCAAATAAATATTTGTTCACCGCAAGATGTAGACGCTAAGGTAACATTACTTTGTACAACTAAACAAAATACTATTGAAGAATACTATACTGTTAAGCAAATACCAGATACATCTGGCTTTTTCTATAACTATATGTTTAATCTCAAAGAGTTTAAAAATAAAGATAGGATGTCTATTAAAGACACAAGTGAAATTAAGGCAATTGTAATAGATGCACCAAATGTCCTTGTTGGAAATATGATAATACTTTAAATTGTGGTTTGATTTTTCACTAAAACTAAATATTAGAAGTAATATAATGCTATAATATAAAATGTTAGAAAAGATTGGATGTTAAAATAAAATGGCAAAAAAACAAAAAACACAAAGAGAAAAAACCATAAGCACTGTTATAAATATAGTTATTTTTGTGGTGTGCATAGTAGCTGCATATCTTTTAGCAACTTTTTTATTTGTAACGGTTCCTGTAAGTGGTATATCCATGGAGCCAACTTTACATGATGGTGATACGGTTTTGGTATATAAACCTGGGAAATATCAATTTGGAGATGTTGTAATTTTTGAAACAGATATACCAGATAGTGAAAATGGAAATGGAAATAATAAGCATTTTGTAAAAAGAATTATCGGTTTGCCAGGAGACCTTATTGAGTTTAAATATACCTCTAGTGGATATAGAGTGTTTAGAAATGGCGAAATGTTAGAAGATAAATATGTAAATCAAGAAAGATATGTTTCTGGGAATAATGCTGTTGGCAAAATAACAGTGCCTAAAGATGAGTTTTTCTATTTGGGAGATAATAGAAATCACTCTTCAGATAGTAGTACAACAAAAGAAACGGCACCACTAGAAAGTATAGTAGGAAGGGTGGTTTTGAGATATAGAGGCAAAACTATTTTAAGTAATCCATCAACAGTAAAAAGGATTAAAAATGTTATTGGGCTTGAAGAGTTTTCGCCTGTACCAGTGTTGCCGATAATTTAATTGGTTAAGTAATGAAATATTTGTGTAAATATTAAATGTTTGGAGGAGAGGTTTTAATATGGCACGTTTTTTAGGAAGTTTTGAAAGTGCAAAAAATTGGAATGAATGCTATCCGCTTGGAAATGGTAGGATTGGTGTTATGGATGATGCAAATCCAATTAAAGATACCATTAGTTTAAACGATAGCACATTTTGGTCAGGGACTGGAGAATTAACAAAACCTCAATATAATAAAGATGTAATTGTTGAAGTAAGAAAACTATATGATAGAGGTAAAATTTCAGAAGCAGAAAGGCTTATTGAAAATGAAATTAATGGCGATACAACTGAAAGCTATATACAACTTGGAAGTATTATAACTGATAAGGGAAAAGGTAGAATTTCAAATTATTATAGAAAGTTAGATTTTGCCACAGGTCTTCATACAGTAACATATAAAAAAAGAAGTACTTTGTTTGAAGAAAAATCTTTTGTTTCATTTCCTAATCAAGTTTATATAAGACAAATTTCGTGTGACAAACCATCAAATTTAAATATTGAATTGACATCAAAAGTAAAACATGAAACTAAAATTGATGGAGATATGCTTTTAATGGAAGGGTTAGCTCCAAGTACGGTAGATCATCCTAGTAAACTTAGTGTAAGTCCTGTTAAATATTTTGATGATAAAAAAGGAATGAGCTTTACAGCGATTTGTAAAATTTTAACTGATGGAGAGATTTTTGAAAAAGATGGAAAGCTTTTTATCAAAGGATATACCAAGACAGAATTTTATTATACCTCCAAAACTTCATATGAATTTTTTGGTGACAGATATAAATATTGTCTAGATACAATAAATACAGCACTTGAATTTGGATTTGAGCAAAGTCAAAATGTTTCGGCTGGCGATTTTTCAAGATTATTTAATAGGGTAAAGCTTTCTATAAATGGTATAGAAGATAGTCCTAAAGATATTAAAAAAGAATTAATTAATATCAAAAAAGGCGCAGATCCATTAAAAGCTGTTTTAACACTATATGATTTTGGAAGATATTTGATGATAGCAGGTTCTAGAGAAGGGTCAGCCGCTTTAAATTTACAAGGAATTTGGTGTAATACTTTAACTCCTCCTTGGGCATCAAACTATACTTTAAACATAAATTTTCAAATGAATTATTGGGCAGCATTAAGTTCAAATTTAATCGAATGCTATTCTCCATATGTTAATCAAATTAAAAAGATTGCTGAAAATGGAAAAGCTCTTGCAAAAAGTTTTGGAGCAAGAGGTTGGGTTGCAGGGCATAATAGTGATTTGCATGGACATGTTGTTCCAGTGGATAAAGGTAAGCGTGGTTCAATTGGATATTCTCTATGTATGGGAGCATCTGGATGGCTTGCTCTTAGTTTATATAAGAGATATCAATATACAAAAGACAAAAAGTTTTTATCAAAAGTTTTTGGTGTAATTAAAGGGGCAGTTGAATTTTATATAGACTTTATAACCTTTGATGAAAAGACTAATAGGTATGTATGCTATCCAGAAATTAGTCCTGAAAATACATATGTTTTAAAAAGAAAAAGATATTCTTTAGACAAAGCTCCTGCAATGACAATGTGCATTATTAGAGAATTATTTGCAGCTTATGTTGATATTTGTGATGAGTTAAAAATTGAAGATGATTTTAAAAAAGAAGTCGCAAGACATATTCATTTTATTACACCTTATATGGTTTCAGAAAGTGGAAGAATTCAAGAATGGAGCAAGGATTTTGAAGAAGCAGAGCCTAAACATAGACATGTATCTCATTTATATGGTCTATATCCAGGGGATGAAATTGCTAAATCTAAAGGAACAATACTAAAGGATGCTGCTAGAAAATCTCTAGAAGCTAGAGGTGACGATGGTACAGGTTGGGCGCTTGCATGGAAGACTGCACTTTGGGCAAGACTTAAAGATGGCAATCATGCTTATGAGCTTTTAAAAAATTCTTTGAGACTTAAATCAAATAAAGGTGTAATGAGGCTTGGTGGTGGTGGAGTATATGCTTCACTATTATCTGCGCATCCACCATTTCAAATTGATGGAAACTTTGGCATAGTTGCTGCTATTAATGAAATGCTTGTCCAATCTTTTGATGAACTAGAACTATTACCAGCACTACCTGATGAATGGTATGAAGGTGAAGTTAAAGGACTGACGATTGAAGGTGGCAAATCAATTTCTTTCTATTGGAAAGCAGGTAGAGTAATTCGTCAAACAGAAAGCAAAATTGCGAAACCTCAACGCTATTCAGAGGTGGATTTTTTATAAAATCAATTATAATAAAATTTTCAAAAATTTAAAGATGCATTGAAAAATGTATCTTTTTTTCTAAAAAGTAGCATTTATAGTTGTATTTTTTTTAAATAATGATAAAATAAGATAGCGACAGCAAAATATGTCCTTAAAAAATATCGCTATTGACAAAAAAATGAAAAAATTATACAATAATTATGCAATATTGAAGTCGCAAAAATTTATGTCAAAAAATTGTCTGCTGAGGGACCTTATTTTACAAAAAGAGGATAAATATAATAATGTGTGCAGGAAGAAAAAAAATTGAACAAATCAATATATCAAAATCAAAGTATTGTAATTTTTTAGAATGTCCTAAAATTTTGTGGTTATCGAAATATAAACCTGAAGAATTTAAGCTAAATCAATCTGCCCAAGGAATAATTTCTACAGGCACAAAGGTTGGGGAATATGCTAGAAATTTTTTTGGAGATTTTGTTGATGTGACCGCATATAAAGATGATGGGAAACTTGATATTTCAAAAATGATTGAGAAAACCAAAGAGGAAATAAATAAAGGGGCACCTATTATTTGTGAAGCATCATTTGACTATTACGGTAGATATTGTGCTGTTGATATTTTAAAAAGAGAAAAAGATGGTTTTAAAATATATGAAGTCAAAAGCTCAGCAACAAGTGAAAAAGACAAATACTTGCCTGATCTTGCTTATCAAAAATATGTATTAGAAAAATGTGGCATGAAAGTAATTGGTATCTATCTTATGCATATTAATGGAAATTATATTTTTGAAGAAGAATTGGATATTAAAGAGTTTTTCATTGCCGATTTTATGGATAATGATATAGAGCAAGAAGAACAAAAAATAGAAGAAAACTTACAAGAAGCTAAAAAAATACTGGATCTTGATTTGAAAAATGAACCCCAAAAATCTTTAATTGAATGTAAAAAACGAGAAGATTGTGCTTTTTGGGAATATTGTTTTAAAAACTTTTCCCCTCTTGAAGAGTCAAAGTTAAGTAAAATGAAATTTAAAGATAAAATTTATTGTTATGAAAAAGGTTTTATTTCACTTAATCAATTGATGCATCATACAAAAGGTGCAACACAAAGGCGACAAATTCAATTAGATTGTATATTTTATGACAAGCCATATATAGAAAAAGCCAAAATAAATGAATTTTTAGATGAATTAAAATATCCGATATATTTTCTCGATTTTGAAACATTGAAACCAATAGATTGTCTTGATTTTGATATAGAGCCAGTATTTTCAGAATTTAAAGGATGCACACCATATCAACAAGTCCCATTTCAATATTCATTGCATTATATTGAATCTCCTGGTGGCAAACTTAAGCACAAGGAATTTTTAGATACTTCAGGGATAGATCCAAGACGCCTATTAGCTGAACAACTTTGTAAGGATATTCCTAAAGATGCTTGTGTTTTGGCATATCATAAACAATTTGAATGTACAAGACTTAAAGAATTAGCTAAGGCTTTTCCAGATTTATCAGAGCACCTATTAAATATTCAAAACAATGTAATAGATTTAAAGACTCCTTTTCAAGAGCGCTATTACCACACAAAAGAAATGAATGGATCGGCGTCTATAAAAAAAGTGTTACCAGCATTGTTTCCTAATGATGCAGAATTAAGCTATCAAAATCTTGATGGTGTACAAAGCGGGACTGATGCGATGAGTATATTTCCTAAAATTAAAAATATGTCACCTGATGAAGCGGAAAAAGCAAGGAAAAGTTTATTAGAGTACTGCAAACTTGATACTTTAGCAATGGTAAAAATTTTTGAGAAACTTATAGAAGTTTCAAAATAATCAAGAAAAATTGCAAAAAAATCTTGTACTATATATTGATAGAACTAAATGAGGAATATTTTAAGAATAACGAGGAATAGCTTTGTATCTATTGCAACAAAAGAGAGAGGTTTGGAAGGTAAATAAAAGGAGTAAATATGTTAAAAATTTTCTGTGATGATAATGATAAAAGGGCAATAGGGCATGTTTTAAAGAGATTAAAACAAAACTATAACCATGAAAGTCAGCATATAGTAATAACTCCAACAAGTTATACGCTTGGTATGGAGACTTTAGTTTTAGATTATTTAGATGTTAAAGGAGCATTTAATATTTTTATTGGCTCATTTGAGAGAGTTTGTGCAAGGTCGCTAGAAAAAGTAGGGAAAAGTTATTTATCAAGGGAAGGGGCGATAATGGTAATGAGAAAAGTCATTAATGCCAATTCTCAAAAATTAAAGCATTATGCTGGCTCTTGTAAGAAAAATACATTTGCACTTGATATTTATAGAGCTATTGAAAGCTTAAGGCTTAGTGGATATTTGCCAGAATCGCTAGAAGAATCTCTTCCTAAATTGCAATCGTCTACTCAAAGTAAACTTAAAGATATAATTTTACTATACAAAGCATATAGGGAAGAAATTGCAAAAACGACTCCTGATCTAATTACAGTATATGATGGCTTTATTAACAATATTAAAAATGAAGAAGATATTAAAAAATCATATGTATATATTATGGGATTTAATACTTTATCAAATAAAGAGATTGAACTCATTAGCGTTATTGCAGAAAATGCAAAGGAAACAAATATAGCTTTATCATTTGTGCCAACTGATGAAGTTAATGTAGAAACAACACCAACTCAAACTTTTACTAGGCTTAGAGATAAATTAGGAGTAGAACACATTGAGTTGTTTGTAAGAGGAAATTTTGTTTCAAGGGAAGAAAAAATAGAAAAAATTAATAAAGCTAAAAAGTTAACAAATGATTTGGATTTTTTAAGAAGAGAACTTTTTGGTTATTCAGATAAAAAATTTAAAAATATCAAAAATATTGAGATATATGCTGAAGATAATGCTTTTTCAGAGATAAATGCTGTTGCTAATGAAATAATAAAGCTTGTGAGAAATGAAAAATATAGATATAGAGATATCACGATTTTCAACTCATTAGCTGAAAATGATTTTAGTATAAAAGAAATTTTTGGAAGATATGATATTCCAGTTTTTGTACCTTCTAGAGTGACATTAAGTGAGAGTTTAATTTTTGATTACATATTATCTATTTTAGAATTTATAAAAAATCCAAGAGATGTAAAAAAGGCTTTAAGATTTATAAAAAATCCATTATTTTATAATGACTTTTCTGAGGTTTGTCAATTTGAAAATTATATATATGAAAAAAACATAACATATAAAGATTTTGAAAATTCTTTTAAAGGTGGCGATTTTGAAAATTTTAGAAAGAAAGTCTTTGATATTCTTTGTCTATTTAAAAAGCAAGATAAAAATGCTGCAGGTTTTGTTAATGCTTGTATAAGACTAATAAATGATAGTGAAACTAAAGAGAAATTTACTGATCTTTTAAGAGGTAGAAGTAGCGAAGATTTTGAGTTTAATCAAAGGTCAGTCGATCTTTTAATAGATATATTACAAGAAATTAAAGAAATACTTGGTAAAGAAGATATGGAGATTTCAGAATTTATATCCATTTTGTCTTCTGGAGCAAGGGCACAAAGTCTATCTTCAATCCCTATAGATTTAGATTGTGTTACTGTTGCGCAAATAGGCAATAGTAAAATTTATGAAAATAAGATAGCTTTTGTAATGGGTCTTACAAATGATTCAAATTTAGATAACGTAAGTGAAGATAGAATATTTACCTCTTTTGATAATAGGTCTATGGAAGAAAATGATATAGCAATATATCCACTGGCATCGGAAAAAATAAAAAATAATAGATATGATTTTGTCGATATGCTATCAAAATTTGAAAAATTTTATTTTAGTTATCCTAAACTTTCTATAAAAGGAGAAAAGACACAAGCATCAATAGCCTTAGATGAATTAAAAAGATTAACTGGTGATGATCCAGATGGAGAGTATGAAAGTCTTTTAAAAAAATATGATATAACTTCTTTTATAGACAATCTTTTTAAAGATGTAAATCTTGAAAATTATTTAGTTACCGCGGATAATGCATTTTTTAAATGGTTGCAACTTCAAAGTTTAATAGTAGAGACAAAACATAAGGATTTTTATATAAAGCTGTTAGATGAAATTTATCAATATATTGATAAGGATAAAAGAAACATTATTGCATCAGCGCTAGAATGCAGTGATAGTAATTGCCATAATACTGTAGTAGAAAATCTTTTAGACTATACTGTAAAGAAAGATCAAAAAAATAGATATCTATCAAGCGTGTCACAATTAGAAACATATTTTGCTTGTCCATATAAGCATTTTATGTATTATGGACTAGGTGCTTCTAAAAGGTCTGAAGGTTTTATTTTACCAATAACAATTGGAACAATAATTCATAATATTTTAGAAAACTTTTTTAAAGCGGTTAAAGATCAAATTGATACAATCAAAGATCAAACAATTGCTATACAAATTAAAAAAAGCATAAATGAAATTTATGAAGATCCTACAATAAAGGATTTATATAAAAACCCACAAAATGAATTTTTCTTAAATCGTATTAAAGATGAGGTTGAAAAAATCATAATAAACTTAATTAGGCAAATTAAGAAAGGAACATATCGACCATATAAAATTGAATTTTCATTTGGATTTAATTCAAAGGAAGCACAAATTGAAATTCCAATTATCGAAGACTGTAAGGGCAAAGAAAAAGATGGGGTGTTAGCTCTTCGCGGGAAAATTGATAGGATAGACATAACGAAAAATAAAAATGGCAGCAATTTTGTAGGCATCATAGATTATAAAACTGGTACTAAAGATATAAGTATAGCAAGTATATTTACAGGACAAACAATTCAATTAGTTGTCTATCTTCAAGCTTTAAGCAAAAGCCCAGAGTTTAAAAACTACAAGCCAGGGTTTATTGCATATCTAATATTAAGAGATAATTACTTAAAAGAAGAAGATGCACAAGAAGAATCCTCGGATATTTTAAAACATGAAGGATTTTTTAATATAGATGCAAATAATGTTTATTCCTTTAATCAGGATATTGCTCCAAGCACTGATGATAAATTTTATATTCCAGAGTTTAAGATAAACAAATTAAAAAGAGAAGATGCTAGCGAAAAGACACAAGCGCAACTTCGTAAAGCAAGTGTATCTGATATCTATAAAGGATATAAATTAGATGAAGTAGAACATCCTGAAACTTTTTATAATGGACTATCTAGAAAGATTTTAAGCGAGAAGGGTTTTGAAATCTTGATAAAATATGTAGAAAAACTAATTGCTAACGGATTTTCGGAAATTCAAAAAGGAAATATAGAAAAAGCTCCGATGAGCATGGATAGTTGCAAATATTGTGATTATAAACCAATATGCGATATATCAAAAGATAGAAATGAAAGAGCAAGCCTTGACTTAACTAGCGTTAGATGTTTTGCCGATATATAAGAAATTATAGTTATAAAATAAAAAAGGAAAATAAAAATGACAAAAAAATCTTATGAATTTACAATACACCAAAAAGCAGCTTTAATAGATTACGAAAAGCCTGTTTTGATTGCTGCTTCAGCAGGATCTGGAAAAACTCTTATTATGGTTGAGAGAATTTTAAAATATTTAGAAGAACCAAATCAAAAGACTAAAGAGCTTGGGGATTTAGATAAAATAATTGTTTTAACTTTTACAAATGCAGCAGCAGCTGAAATGAAATCTAGATTAATAAAAAAACTTGCCCAAAAAATTCAAGAAAGCAGTGGCGATATCGTTTTGCATTTTAGAAAGCAAATTGAAAAAATTAACAATGCTATGATAGGCACTATAGATTCTTTTTGTAAAACAATTTATAGCAAATACTTTGAGCGTATTAATCTTGATGCAAATCTTTCTATTTTAGAGCCAATAGAAGATGAAGCATATATATATCAAACAATTGAAGAAAAAATAGAAGACTACATTAGTTCTTCAAGCAATAAATATCAATATATTTTTGATGCGTTATCCGATAATAGAAACTTTAATAATTTGAAAGAATATACATATAAAGTTATTGAACATATGTCGCTTTTCCCAAAATTAGATGAGTTTCCTAAAGCAAAAAGTTTAGATGAATTGATAGTTTTAGGTAAAGAGATATCATTTTTTGATTCAAATGATGAAAATAAAATGCTAAATTTAGCGAAAGACAAAAGATATACCGATTTAGAAAATCAATTTATTGAAGAATTAATAGATTTTGCTAAAGAATGCATGGTTGAAAGTATTAAAGTAAAACAAGAGAGAGGAGTTGCTTCTTTTTCTGATATAGAAAGATATGCGTATGATATTTTATCAAAGGATAATTGTGCAAAAGAACTTGCTAAAAATATTGACATGATATTTGTAGATGAATATCAAGATACCAATGAAATGCAAGAGGCAATAATTGATACGTTTGGGGTACAAAGATTATTTTATGTTGGTGACATTAAACAATCTATATATAGATTTAGAAATGCTGAGCCTGCAATTTTTGAAAGAAGATTAAGAAAATATAATGAGAACATCAAGAAAGAGGATATTAAAAATATAAAACATGAAAATGATTATAAAAAAATATATAAAGATAGCGATGGTGTGGTCATATATTTTGATGAAAATTTTAGATCTTCAAATCAAATCACAGATTTTGTAAATGCTATATTTGCAAAAAATATGACAGAAAGTTTTGGAAAAGTTGACTATGCTAAGACATCCATGATGAGGGGCCTTAAAATAGAATATGATTCAACTCTTCCTGTAATTACGATAAATAATACGAGCAAAGAAGATCTTACTTTTAGAAATAAAGATGTAGAAGCATATGGCAAGCCATATTCTGTAATTGATGCATTTAAAGATGAGGCATTGGAGCAAAAACAAAAGATAGCATCAGCAAGAAGTTCAATAGAACTTCAAGTGGTAGACTATATTAAAAAAGCTCTTGGTAAAAAAATAGATGACGGCAAATCTGTAAGAGAAATTGGTTATGGAGATTTCGCAATTTTAGTTAGGTCTTCAAAAGCTGCTAAAGGGATTATAGAAGCATTTAATCAAGAACAAATACCATATGAATCATTTCTTTCACTTGAGGAAGAAAATGAAGATGTCGCATTATTTGTGGCACTTTTAAAAATTTTAGATAATCCATATCAAGATATTCCCTTGATACAAGTTTTGCTTTCAAGTTTTGGGGATTTCTCAAATGAAGAACTTGCAATGATTAGAAAAGCATATACTGAAGATAGACCTAAAGTTGAAGGTGAAGATGCTAATAAAGATAGGAAAAATTTTTTTGAAGCATTTTTTGGCTATTCAAGAGATGATTTGATTAAAAAGAAAATTTCAAATTTCAATAAATTTTTAGATAAATATAGAGAAAAGTCTTTATCATTAGATGTCGCTGAGTTGATTATGTCTATAGCAACAGAAACTGGTTATGATGCAGTAATGATGTATGAGTCAGTTTATAGAATAGAATTTTTTAATTCATTTGTTTATTATTTGCGAGGAAAAGAAATTGCTAAAACAATTAAAGCATTTTTGTTTGCAATCCAAGATGGGAACTTGTCTTCCGTTCTAGATGAAATGATGAAAGTGAACTTTAAAGATGATTGTGTAAAAATTATGACTATTCATAAAAGTAAGGGACTCGAGTTTCCAATTGTGATATTGCCAGAAGCAACTCGAATCCATTATCACTATAGTTTAAAAGGTTTAGAATATCATGTAAATTTAGGATATGGGGTGCAAGTAAAAGATGCCAATCAAAGATTAAAAACTTCAACATTCAAAAACATGCTAATTGGGTATCAAAATAAGCTTGAAGAGTATGAAGAAGAAATGAGGGTTTATTATGTAGCCTTAACAAGAGCTCAAAATCATTTGTTTATATTATATAATGATAAGCAAGGATTAAAGAAAGATTATGTAGCTCCTGAGAAATGTACGGATTTAGAAAAATTATTAAGAAATTCATTTGATGAAATTTTGCAAACTGAAGTGCACTTTGATTTGAACTTGAAAGGCGAAAATATTGAAGTAGATGATAACAAAATATTTGTTAAAGACTTTTATAAGCCTAAAAATGCATCCAATGAAGCTGAGAAAAAATTTGAATATGAATATCCATATGAAAATACTAAAACTTTTCAAGCAAAATATAGTGCTTCTGGTTTAAAGAGATCAGAAATTAGGGAAAATATTAAAGAAATCAAAGTTTCAGTAGACAAAGGTAAAAGCAAAGACAAGGGTATAGCATATCATAAAGTTTTAGAATTGATAGATTTTAATAAAACATCTTTAGCAGATATTAATGCCCAAGTGGACGACTTTGATAAAAGAGGCCTAATTGACAAAAAAGATATAAATGCTGAATTTATACATAAAATAGTAAACTGGGATGTTTTTGATTCAGTTAGGGAAGGCAAAGCAAAGCTACTTCGTGAACAAAGGTTTTACTATAGAGATAAAGCAAATAAATTAAAAGATATACTAGGTAAAGATGCGCCAGAAGATAAAATAACAATACAGGGAATAATTGACGCTGTAATAGTGTGTGGGGATGAAGCCATTGTAATCGACTATAAATATTCTTCAAAAGATGAAGCATCACTTCTAGAGGTTTATTCAGAACAAGTAAATATATATATATTAGCATTAGAAAATATACTCAATCTCAAAGTAACTAAAGCCTTCATATACTCCATTGATAAAGGAGAGAAAACACCAGTAATCTAATAGATTTTGATATGAAACTCTGGGCTGTTAATAAGCATTTAGATAACTACAACATATAAACAGCTTATATAAAAATGGCACTTCTCTCAATGTGTTTGTCTTTTGATGAAGAAAAAACTGTTTTAATTTTTTTTAGTTTCTTAACAGTCCCTTTTTATTTTTATAGCAATTTAACTAAAATAAATTTTTAAAATTTGATTTGGTCACTTGATATCTTTAAAATGATTATGAATATACAAAACTTGCTACTTTTGTATCCAAAATAATAAATTTAAGTTACCAAACTATTAAAAACAAAACAAAAATTTACAAAAAAGTATCGTTTTTTCAATAAAAATAATATAAAAAGACATTGATTTTGTCATTTTTCCCTTATATATAAAATATTAAAATATATTTTTAAATTTTATCTTGCTTAAATGTTAGTATGTGTATATAATAAATATATATACATTTTCGGAGAGAGGAGAAATCATGGATTCATTGAAGGGATTTGTTGATAAATTTAGAGATTTTTTGCTTAATGAGGGCAATCTTTTAAACCTTGAAGTAGGTTTAGCACCAGCAGTTTACATAATAATATTTGGTGTCGTAGGAATTTTAATTGCTTTTATCGTAGCAATTATAGTGAAAAATTTAGGTAGAGCAAGCAAGCTAAAGAAACAATTAGATGATGCGACAGCATATGTTGAGGCAACAGGAACCATTGATGAAGAAAATGTATTTGGGTTAAATCAAAGAATTCAAGAAATGCCAGAAACCGTGAGTCGCGGATGGGGCAATTTCTTAGAGCAACAAACTGGCTATCCCTCAGATTATATAACAAAAAATGAAGTGCTTGAAGAAAGAAAAGGAAATCCAAACTACTCTTCGGGTTGGGGTTCATTTAACTTTTTATCCATTTTGACAATATTGCTTTGTTGGGGCGTATCTGCATTAGGGTATGCTAATTTGCTTTTTCAATATCCAGCACATTTAGAAAAGATAGCAGTTGTCCTTGGATATATCCTTCCTGTATTCGGCACATTGATAGTACCTTTGATTGCATATCTAATATTTTATTTTATTTTCTCAGCTAGGCAAAAGAGAGCGTATAAAAAACTTGAATCAAGTTTTTCTGCATTTCAAGATGCTTTAGATAATAATGTGATTATTTTCCGTGAAATAAATGACGAGTTTGTAGAAGAAAATATAGAAGAAATAAATGCTGCAATTGAAGATATTCTAGCAAACAAACTAGGGCAAAATGACATTTTAGAAATTGTTACTACACCTGAAATAGATGAGAATCTCATAATTGAAGAAACTCAAGATATCCCACTTGTAGAAGAGGAACCATGGGTAGAGGAAGAACCAATTACAGAAGAAGATTGGCGTGGAGCTGAACCAGTTGTTGAAGAACCTGTAGTTGTTGAAGAAGTTGAAGAGCCTGTAGTTGTTGAAGAACCACAAGAAACAGCTGAAGAACGTGAAAGGCGTCTTGGTGAACGTCTTGTACAACTAGTATTTTTAGCAGACCAAGCTTCTAAAGACCCAAATATCACCAAGGAAGAAATGGCTGAATTAAGAGCATTTTTGGCTACAACAAAAGATAGCGGTGATTATCCAAGTGATGCTGAACAAGAAATATTTGAAAGCTGTTTAATTATCTTAGATGGTGCATATAGTGTTAGATTTGCATCTGAACCAGAAGAAATAGTTGAAGAGCCACAAGAAACCGAGGCTGAAAGAAAAGAAAGAGAAAAAGGTGAAAGATTAGTTCAACTAGTATTTTTAGCAGATCAAGCTTCAAGGGATAAAGAAATTACAGAAAAGGAATTTGTAGAACTTAGAAGCTTTTTAGCTACAACAAAAGATAGCGGCGATTATCCAAGCGATGCTGAACAAGAAATATTTGCAAGTTGTTTGCAAATTTTAGATAGTGCATATGAAGTAAAATTCCCTAAAACTCCCGCAACTACACCTGAAGAAAAGCCTGTTGTAGTTGAAGAAGAACCGGTAGTAGAAGAAGAAAAGCCTGTTCTTGAAGAAGAACCGGTAGTAGAAGAAGAGGTTAAAAAAAAACTAGAAGTAGAAGAGCCACAAGAAACTGAAGCAGAAAGAATTGAAAGAGAAAAGGGCGAAAGATTAGTTCAATTAGTATTTTTAGCAGACCAAGCTTCAAGGGATAAAGAAATTACAGAAGAGCAATTTGTAGAGCTTAGAAATTTCTTGGCAAATGTAAAAGGTAGCGGTGCTTATCCAAGCGATGTTGAACAAGAGATTTTTGGAAGTTGTCTACAAATTTTAGATAGTTCATTTGAAGTAAAATTTGGTAAGCCTTCACCATTTGTAAAAAAAGAATCCACGGAAGAACCAGTAGCTTCTAAAGAAACTGAAACGCAAGAAGAAATAGTAGAAGAACCAGCAGTTGTTGAAGAATCAGAAGATTCTAAGGAAGAAATAGTAGAAGAACCAGCAGCTTCTAAAGAAACTGAAACGCAAGAAGAAATAGTAGAAGAACCAGCAGTTGCTGAAGAATTAGAAGATGTTCAAGAAGAAATAGTAGAAGAGCAAGTAGAAATGGTTGCTGAAGACTTAGGAGATGTTCAAGAAGAAATAGTAGCTGGAGATGCAGAAGTAGAATCTATAGAAGACCAGCCTGAAGAAGAAGTTGAAACTACTAATGTTGAAGAAGCTGAAGAAGAACCTAAAGAAGATAAGAAAAAGAAAAAGGGCTTATTTGGTAGGCGTAAAAAATAACAATAATTTAGAACAGTCAAAACGGAGTCACAAAAGCGACTCCGTTTTTTGTTTAAGAGCAAGTGAGATTAAATCCCATTTTTATAAGATATGGTAAATATTTTCTAATTCGAGAATTATTTGAGCGATTATTCAACACAGCGGTCATGAATTCTAGGGGATAATGGCTTTTATAGTAAGCTGTGATATAGGTAAGCTTAGCATATGCAGTAGCATGAGCTTTTGTGAAAGTATATGGGGTCAATTTTTTCAATTGAGTAAAAATTTCTTCAGCTATTTTTTTATCAATTCCGTTTGCAATACAACCTAAGACTTCAGGCAGTCCTTTGTCATTTAGGACAAAATTTCCCTTTTCATCTTTTAATCCATTAATAAATATTTCGCGTTCTTTTTCAATTTCTTTTAAATTAAAAAAGCTCATTGTCCGCCTAAAGTTATTTGCTCTAACCATATCATATCCAGCTATTTTATGTACAATCATCATAACTTGTTCTTGATATAAAATCATACCTCTTGTTGGCTTTAGGATGTCTATTAATTTATTATCCAAATATTTAATTTTGCTAGGATTAGCTCTACCTTCAAGATATTTGGTTATTGTGGAATCTGGCTGAGATAAACATTGATAATGTAGTGCAAAGGCTGCAATAAGCTCTTCAAAACAAGAGGGTTCTATTGTTTTCATGAATTTTTGAAAGTGAGGCTCTTCTAGTTGAAAAACACCCTCAGTATCACCATTTGATATTAGTTTATATACTTCCAAATTACTATAATTATTATCGTCGAAATTTAGATCAATACCTTTAGTTGCTAAAGTTATATTATGAACAAGTTTAACTTCTGTTAATGTATCTAAAGGTAAAAAGTTAATTCCAAAGAACCCAAGCATACTAAGGTCTTCATCGTCATATTGAGTGCAGATACGTTTGCTATTTTCAGAAGTAGGTAGAATTTCAGTTACCGGTTGATTGTAGATCATAGTTTTTATAGATGAACATATAGAAGAACAATATGAACCTTCAAGTTTAGCTGCAACACTGATGATTAATCTGAGTGTTGGATTTTCATTATATAAGTCATCTATTTCTTTTATGTAATATGTGCTGTTAGGGTTTAATATTTGATTAAGGCTAGGATTTTTACATCCTGGCGTGTCTTTAGGCAAGAGTCTTAATAACTTACCAAGATCGCGATAATCAAAAACCGATGCAGTTTTTTTAAGAGCCTCTAGTTTTCCCATATATTTGAATTTGATAGTTTTTGAAATATGGTTTTTACCATATTTTTGCACCATATAATTTTGTACTTCAGGCAATCTTTGGGCGCAAACATCAATGTCAAAACTAGGGAATTTAATTGTATTTTTATTAATAAATCTTTCAAAAATCAATCCATATTTTAGAGGATCTACATCAACAACCCCCAAAGCATATAAAACTATACTAGAAGCACTAGGTCCTCTACCTGGTCCTACGGGAATACCATTGTTTTTAGCCCAATCAACGACATCGGAAATGATTAAGATACAATCTGTAATCCCTAAATTTGTAATGATATCAAGCTCCTCTTTTGCTCTTTGCTGTATTTCTTTAGTTAATTTGCCATATCTTTTTTCAAGACCTTTTTTGGTTATTTTTTTAAGATATTCTCCAGCATTTAAGTTATTAGGGCATTGATATTTGGGAAATCGTGTGGTGTTACAGTCAAATTTGAATTTACATTTTTCTGCAATTTCATTTGGAGTGCTAGTAGCCTCTAGATGATAGTTGAATATCTCATCCATTTCTTCTTTGGTTTTTAGGTAAAACTCATCATTTGGAAGTTGTTTCCTATCTTTATCAGTTAGTTTTTTATGCGTTTTAATAGACATGTAAATATCATGATATTTTGAATCGCTTTTTTTTGCATAGTAGATATTATTGGTTGCAACACACTTAACTCCTATTTCATTTGCTATTTTTATTAAATTTGGATTTAATAGTTTTTGTTCTTCTAGGTTATGATCTTGTAGTTCGATATAAAAGTCGCCTTCATCGAAAATTGATTTTAATTTTAGTGCATATTTTTTAGCATTATCATATTCTTCAAGGGAAAGGGCGCCTAATGCACATTGAGGTAGTATTGGGCTCAAAGCAATCAATCCTTTGCTATGATTTTTTAATGTGTCTAAATCTATTTTAAAATTCGAGCATATATTAGAATCGCATAAATGTTTCTTAATTTTGGAGACTACTTTATATTTAAACATAAAAATACGGTTGCTTTCCATTTTATTATTTGCAGTATACGAAACATCATCGATTGAGGGATTGCTTAACTTACATAGGTTTTTATAGCCAGTTTCATCTTTGGCTAATAACACTATGCGATTATATTTATTGTGAGAGTTATCATAGATATAAAATTCACAACCAATGATAGCTTTTATGTTTGCCTCTTCACAGGCTTTAAAAAATTTAAAAGATCCAAAAAGATTTCCCGTGTCAGTTAAAGCCAAAGCTTTAGCATTTTGCTTTTTTGCCTCATCAATCAAATCATTAATTTTTGCACTTCCTTCTAATTGACTAAATTCACTGTGTACATGCAAATGTACATATCCATTATTTCCTGCCATTTTTATATTCTCCTTTCATTTTTTTATTATAAACACTTTTTCACGAACGTTTTTTCAAAAAGGCTATTGCTATTTTTATAAATTTAATATATAGCACTATTTGTAGCCTTTAAATTGTATATTTATATAAATTTTTCTAAAATATTTGCAAATTAAGCTGGGATTTAATAATAGCACAAATGAAATCCATTTTTCAACCCCTAAAATGAAAAAATAAAAATATTTTTTAAAAATTCAAAAATATTTGATTTTTGTTTGTGTATTGATTTTATAATAAAAAAAGGAGCTAGGAAAAACCTAACTCCTTGAACGTTTTGATAATAAAAAAACTATTTTTCTTCTTTATCTGAATCTTCTTTGGTTTCAGATTCTTCTTCAGTTGCCTCTTCTTGAACTTCAGCTTCTTCAGCATCATCAGCTTCAACTTCAACTGTTGTACTTTCTTCAGCATCATCAGCTTCAACTTCAACTGTTGTACTTTCTTCAGCATCATCAGCTTCAACTTCAACTGCTGTGTTTTCTTCAGCATCATCAGCCTCAACTTCAATTGTTGTAATTTCTTCAGCATCGTCAGCTTTAGCTGCTTCTAAATCTTCAATTTTTGCCTCTTCCATATCTTCTGGTAGGGGTTTATTCATAACGATTTCTTTCTTTAATGCTTCAACACGTTTTTCAACATCGGCATCATTTGGCAAATACTCATTTTTGGATTTGATGATTCTAAAGTCGATTGATGAAAATTCAATTCCGAAAACTTCTTCAAAAGTGTTTATTAGAGTAGCTTTAACTTTAGTAGTTACATCAACGGTTTTGTCAGAATAAATTTTTATGTCGATTTTCATTTTTACATTGCCAACATCATCTGCAAAGATATGAACTCTTCTAATTTTTGCTTCTTCAATAGGTTTGCAAACTCTAACTGCAGTCCTTTTCATAACAGCGACCGTAGCTTTAGTTGCACTATGTTTGTCTTTGAAAATCAAAACAGCGCTTAGTTTTTCTGTGTCTCTAAATGACATTGCAATACTAAAACCAGATAAAATACCAAATACAACAGTTAAGCTAATCAATAAAGCTTTCACTATTTTATTATCTAAGTCAGCATTTTTGATATGACCAAATGTGGTGATAAGTAGCAAAAGTACAAATAATAGGCTAACTACACATAGGGCAATACTAATAATTTTTTCTGTTATTTTTTTATTCATAAATTCTTCTCCTAAAAGGGTTTTCTATTAGTTATTATAACACTACTTGTATATTTTTATATACAATTTAGTTGATATTTAAATTTTATTTACGCTAATTATGTGTCTTGGGCGAGTTTGCACTTCTTGATGAATAGCGGGATAACCGACACCAAGCCCGATGATTGGAACCATGCCTTCTGGCAATTCAAGTTTAGCAAGCAATGAAGGGCTCTTTTTAAGATGTTTAACAAAAGACCAAAGTATTACGCTACCAAGATCTAACCCTCTTGCTGCAAGCGCCATATTTTGCACAACACAACCAGCATTTGTATATTCAATTGCAGGATTTTCAGCAAGCTTGCTAGAAATCAAAATGATTATTGGAACTTTATAAAAAGGTGCATTGGGTCTAGATGAAGGTACTTCCGCATTTACAACATTTGACATTTCTTTTAGCCATTCTTTATCAGTGATCACGGTTAAATGCAAATCTTCATATCTACTCCTTCCAACGGGTGAAGCCATTGCTGCACGTAAGATAATAGTAATATCTTCTGGAGTAGGTGTTTCGTTAGAATCAAAGTCTCTAACTGTTTGCCTTGAATAAATAGTTTTAAATAAATCCATAAAATAACTGCCTCCATAAACTAAAATAACAATTAATATTTTAACTTATAAAAAGAGCATAGTCAAGGTTTAAGGCTTTTTATGTGGCTATAAAGACAAGTTGTTAAGTCTAATGTTAAGTGCAACTGCGGCGCGTTTTTAAAATTTTTTTCCAAATTTAAGTGCTTTTCAGATTTTCCCCCAGATTATACAATATTAATTACTGCGATTTTGCAAATAAAAAAAGG
>JAAZJD010000053.1 GCA_012800525.1 Clostridiales bacterium | reverse complement strand
TATTGATTGATTATTATCTATTGTTTCCTGGGTTTCTTCTTGTGTTAACTCTTTTGAATTAATAGATAAACCATCTGCTGTTGATTCATCAACTGGGCTAGAAATTTCTTGATTTCTGGGTTGTTTATCTTCCAAAATGCTTCTCCTTACTTATGCTTTATTTTATAAAAAATAGCACTGCATGGTTGCAATGCTATTGTATTATAATTTATAGATTTTTACTAGATGCTAGATAGATAATTATTTTTTAATTCGCCTACAGTTTTAATATAGATTTTTATTTGTTAACTAATTGTTTTTCCTTAAATTTTGGCTTAAATATAAATTTTTAATACAGGTATTTGCCTACAGTTTTAATGTAAATTTTTACTAAATGACTGATTGTTTTTAGTCCGCCCTTAAGTTGAATGTGAAATTTTAATAGACGAATAATTATTTTTTGACCAATCCACAATTTTTAATTATGATACAAGATTTATGTGATTGATCTACACCAAGTCTATATTTATCGTTGTCACCATCATTTGTAGGTCTATTTATTGAAGCAATATTCATTAAGTCATAAATTTTTACACTTTGCAAATCAGCTTGATTAACATATTGTGTATATGAATGATTTGAAGAGTCTAAGAAAATAGTCAATCTTAAATCATATGAATTTTTATTCGTATCAGTTTGTAAATATTCTTCTTTTAATTCTATTTTATAAAATCCCGTTTCATCAGTTTTTGCTTCAAAATAATCTGGAGTACCACTTTGATCTGACGTAGAAACTGTTAATCTTACCGTTACATTTGCTACCCTTGCATTTGATGCAAGATTTACAAAACTCGTATTATCAAATGTCTCATATACATAGCCTGCAATAAAAAATCCGCCATCTCGTATATCAAAATCAGAAGCTTGATGTATATTTGAAGAAAATTCCTTCATAACAAACTCTACAAAAGTTGCTGGAGTATCACCTGATTTTCTTTTATATTGTTTCATTTCATATAAATGACCTTGCATAACTTTCAAAAATACAGTTGGTGTCCAAGCACTCATTCCATATTTTAAAGATGTTTCTATGTTTAATGTTTCTTGCTCAACTATGTCAATTGTAGGCCATTGTCCATTTGAAAGCTTGTGGCTTGAATTTGTAGAATCTGAGCCTTGGATGGAATATAAATACCAGTCTAAAATAAGCCTATCATATTTATGATAAAAACCTGAGTCTTCTGTTTGAAAATAAGATGCGGTGACAGATTCATTAAATATCATATATGCAACCGTATTTTTAATTAAATCATATGCATTTGTATCAGTGCCTTCTTTCCATTGATATTCAATTTCTTCTTCAACGGTAACTTTTTCAACACCATGATATATTTCTTCATATGATAAAAAGTGCTCTTTATTTGATTGATAAACTTCAAAAACAACTCCTCTTCTTTCTAAAGCTGGGATAACCACTTTATTGTATGTTAAAAGACTTGTCAATTTTTTAGGTACATTATCAGCATTATTTTCTCTAACATAATCAACATTTACATCTAACGCAAGAGCGTTTGACCAATATGGATTTAGTAAAGCCACCCTATTTGGTAAATATCTATCAATTTTTTGTTCTGCTGGCAAGGTATCATTTAAAGCATAAAGATAATCTGAGGCTGCAACAGCAAAGTTTGCTCCACCTTTATGACCTATAAACCTAACTTCAAAAGGCCTTATAAATCCCTTAGCAGATTCAGTAACTGCTTTTGTAGAAATTTTAGGATCAATAACATGTTTTTTATATGCAGTTACAAAAGCTTCTAACAAATTAAATGAAGCAGTTTTTATGCCGTCTTCTACTTTATATTCACTTTTAGTTCTATCAAAAATTTTATAGCTAAAATCTAAAACATTGCCTTCTGAATCAACCATATCTGCAAAGCGCTCATAGTGAAATATCCCAACTGAAAATTCAGCTTCATCCCAAAACTTGGTTAAATCAATAGATTCATCTTCTTCTTTTAAAGAAGCTATATTAAGCTTTGTAGTTGCATTTGTTGATAAGACAGTTTTGCCAGTTTGAACATATGCAGCTTTAGCTAATGCAAGCTCTTCTTTTTTATCATATTCTTTATATCCGTTAAACAATATTGCAATCGGTCTATCAGCTTTTAACTCTGTAACCCACTCAATATCAAGTTCATAATCTAGAAATTCTTCAGGCTTTTCTACAGCATTTAGCTCTTGAAACCAAGATGTAGATTTTTCTGGAGGTTTTTTACAACTAACTAAAAAAATTGAAGTCAAAAAGACTGCAACTAATAACACTAATACAAAAACAAAACTTCTCTTTTTCATTCTATCCTTTACGCCCTTATTTTCTATTTAACATTTTAATAAAAGTATGACATATAATCTACTGTTTATTGCCATACTTTTAACTGTTCAATTATTTTTCAAGCTTTTTTATTGTAACTTACAAAAATTAATGTTTTAGTACTATCTACCATATGTACGAATTAAAAATCTATAATAATCTAAGTCGACATCATCTAAAGTAGATAGTGTGCAGCGATACTCCCAGTTACCCTCTGCAACTCCTGGTACATTTATTCTTGTGTCACTACCATATGCCGAAAGGTCTTGAACTGGCATAACAACTAAATTTGCTGAGCTTGCAAATAATACTCTTGCTATTGCCCTTACACCTTTACTATATTTTCCACCTGCGCCCCAACTATCAGATTCATCAACATCAATATATTCTAAAACATTTCGTCTTACAAAATTGTCTAATTTTTGAAGCCAGCCTAATGTTGTATCATTATCATGAGTTCCTGTATATGCTACAGTATTTTTTATGTAGTTATATGGAAGATGAGGATTTGTTTTTGATCCATCAAATCCAAATTGCATAACTCTCATTCCAGGAAAACCTGAATCACATAAAAACTTTTCAACTTTTTCATCTATTATACCAAGGTCTTCGGCGACAATTTTAGGAGATTTAACTTTCTTTTCCAAAGCTTTCCATAAATCCATGCCTGGGCCTTCTTTCCATTTTCCTTCTTTTGCAGTTGTTGCAGTAGTAGGAACTGCCCAATATTCACATAGACCTCTAAAGTGATCGATTCTCAATATGTCATAAAGTTTAAAGTTATGTAAGATTCTATCTATGAACCAATCATAATCTCTAAGTTTTAGTTTTTTATAGTCATATAAAGGGTTCCCCCATAACTGACCATCTTTAGCAAAATAATCTGGTGGAACACCTGCAACTTCAGTAGGATTATCTTCTTTATCAAGCATAAAAATTTCTTTATTTGCCCATACATCACTTGAATTTAAAGAAACATAAATTGGCATATCACCAAAAATTTCTACATCTTGACTATTTGCATACGCTTTCAATGCAAGCCATTGCTTGAAAAATACATATTGCTCGAAATAATAATATTCTACAAGTTGTTGATTTTCTTTAAAAAATTTATCTAATGCTTCTTTTTTTCTATCTCTAAGTGGCTTTTCCCAAGATCTCCATTCAGCATCTATACCACTGCTACCTTCATTTAAGCTTTTAAGTTTTGTATCACGAATTGCCATATACATTGCATAATCATATAGCCATGACTTTTCTTTTTCTGCAAACTCTCTTACATTATTTCTATATCCCTCATCAATTCTAGAATATGCTATTTCTAAAATTTTTCTCTTATTAACTCTTGCAAAATGATACTCAACTTTGTATGGGGAAATAACTTTAAATTGATTTAACTCATCTTGGCTAATTAAATTATCACCTAATGCTGTGACATCAATTAGCATATAGTTGCCAGCAAAAGCAGAAACTGCGCTATATGGCGAATTACCTGCCCCTATTGTTGTTATTGGTAAAACTTGCCAAACTTTAAAGCCAATTTCTCTGATATAATCAACAAAAAACTTGGCATTAACACCAAAGTCCCCTATACCATATTCACTCATTAACGCACTAACAGGTAGTAAAACGCCTGCTTTTCGTTTATCCATTATTGCCTCCATTGGAATGTTTTAAAATTGAAAATATATTAAACAACTATTCAGTATCGCCATTTTCTTCATTGTCTATCTCACTAGTATGCTCAACTGTATCAGTTATTAAAGCTGCACGTTCTTTTTTCGTTGTCTCTTCAGACTCTTCATCACAACTATCTTCTACTATCTCAGCATCAAGGGTTGCAGTTTGTATTGTTTCATCTTCACTAGCCACACAAACCCCTTCATTTAATTCTTCACTTAGTGGAATATGTTCTCTATATAACCATGCTTTTTTAAATGTCATCAAAGAGCCTATGAAAAAAGCTAAAACAAATATCATAGCAAAAAACAACATATAAAATATTTGTGCTAGTGCATTTCCATCTTTAATAGAAACTCTCATTACTATTCCAAGTATGTATAGTAATCCACCAATAGTAGCTGATATGCCAAAGCTAGGTCTTGCCATTTCAAAAATAATCAAAGCTAAACCTAGTAATAACACTAAGACAATTCCTAAAGTTAATCCTTGAAATAATATTACAAATTCCTTTACAAATCCCATTAAATCCTCTTCTTGCGTGAAATTCAATCAAATAGATTATATAACAAATACAAGGTATTTTCAATGTTTCAAAAATAGAAAAGCCTCTTAGTGTTAAAGTTATTTTTTCAATATAGTTTTATAGCCTTTACCATATTGTACACATCTACTCACTCTACTCAATGTAGCAGATGATATTTCAGTTTCAGCTATAACTTCAGCATAGGTTTTGCCAGCAAGTAGTAATGTAGCAGCTTTAACTCTTTGTGCCATTTGCTCAACCTCTTTATTCGTACACAAATCAGCAAAAAAGTTTTCGCACTCTTCTATTGTTTCTAGCTTCAATATTGATTCATACAATTTTTTAATATCCTTTTCCATTTTTATATCACCTACAATTTATATATTCAGCCATCAAAAATCGGCTTTTTACTCCGTAGCTACCTTGGACAATACAACTTTACCATATACCTTATTTTATATTTACTTCACATAAATTCATTGTTAGTTAGGTTTAAATATAGCCGTATTGTACTTTGATTTTTACAAGCTCTAAAACTATGCTATTTTACATCTACACCATCTTCACAAAGATAACCATCCTCTTCAGACTTCAACAAAAAAGCTTTCGTTTTTGGTGACTTAGGGTTATCAAACACTTGAGTTGGGGTGCCCATTTCTTCAATAACTCCATCAGCCATAAATATGACTTTATCTGAAATATCTCTAGCAAAAGACATCTCATGTGTGACAATTATCATTGTTCTATTTTTAGATCTAAGGTTTTTTATAACCTTTAAAACTTCACCAGTAAGCTCTGGGTCAAGAGCGGAAGTGGGCTCATCAAAACAAATAATTTTTGGTCTTAAAGCCATGGCTCTAGCAATTGCAACACGCTGTTGTTGACCTCCTGAAAGTTGGAAAGGATAGTTTTCAAGTTTATCTATTAAACCTACTTGACATAATAAATCCCTAGCTTCTGATTCTACTTTTTTCTTAATTTCATCAAGACTTAAAACACTAGCTTTACTTTCTTTTATAGACATAATTTCAAGTTTTTTGCCTTCTATAAGCTCTTTGTTTTCTTCAGATTTGTTTTTCTTATACTCAGCTTTTAATGTCTTTAATTCTAAATTTAACTCTTTAAGTTTTGCTCGCTTTTCTAAATTAAATTCATTAATTTTCTTTTGTCTTTTTTCTTTTGCTTGTAATACGAGTGGTAACATCACATTTTTCAATGTTGTATATTGTGGGAACAAATTAAAGTTTTGAAAAACCATACCAAAGTTTAATCTCTTTTCCCTAATATTTGCAAAGTTTTGACTTCCATTAGTACTGCTTTCACTTTTTGAAAAAAGCACTTCATCTTCAACTTGAATTAAACCTTCATCTGCATCCTCTAAGAAATTTAAGCATCTTAAAAGAGTGGTTTTCCCAGAACCTGAGGAACCTATGATAGATAAAATCTCACCTTTATTAACACTAAAAGAAACACCCTTTAAAACCTCAAGTGTTCCAAAGTTTTTCTTTAGATTTTCTACTATTAATAATGGCTTGTCTTTTGCACTCATATATCTACCTTAAATTTTGTAATAGTCTAATTTCTTTTCTAAATAGCCAAATAACAGGGTTAAGCCTCCAATAAAGATTAAGTAAAATACACCCGTGAAAAATAGTGGCCAAATTATTCCATGTCTTGCAGTCTGAAACTGAGCAGCTTGAATTAATTCAACTATCATTATGACTCTTGCAAGGGATGTATCTTTTACAAGTGTTGTTACTTCATTTCCCATTGGTGGCAATATTCTTTTTACAATTTGCATTAAAACTATGTGGAAAAACACTTGCCTTTTTTTCATACCAAGGACATAACCTGCCTCATATTGCCCTTGCGGTATGCTTTCAAGTCCGCCTCTATATATTTCTGAAAAATAGCAGGCATAGTTAATTACAAATGCAATTAAAACTGCTGCAAGTCTTGACTTAAATGGAGCATTAAAAACTAAACCTGGAACATAAAAAACAACTATTACTTGAAGCATTAAAGGTGTTCCTCTAATTATCCAAACAAATGTTTTTGTAAGCCACTTTAAAGGCTTAAATTTGCTAACTGCACCAAACATTATCAGCAAACCAAGTGGTACTGATAAAGCTAAAGTAACGAAGAAAATGATGAGAGTGTAGCCAAACCCATCCATTAAATCGCTAAATACACTTGCAAAACTTACAGCAAACAACATCGCTATCCTCATTGAACCTGGCTAGAAAACTAACCAGGTTCACCTTAAACTACCTATTTACTTTTTGGATATGAAATTGGTTCAAATATTGTATAACCAATTACCATCTTTCCTTTATTTTTAATTGATTTTAAAGCTCCATCGGTTGCTTCTCTTTTTTCATATGTATCTGGAACAATTAAATCTGGATCTAAACCATATGTTTTTGCAATATCAAGTAGTTTCCCATCTTTTTTAAGTTGAACTATTTGGAAATAAACTTCATCTATTAAAGAAACATTTCCTTTCTTTGCTGCAATACCATATTCTTCTTTTCCTAAATCAAATGCTTTTACAACAGCTAAATCACTAAAACCATCTTTTGTAACATAGTTGTTTGCTAAAGTACTATCCATAACACCAGCATCAATTGCCCCTGATTTGATTTCAGTTAAAATTTCTATTTGAGTTTGTGCCGCAACATAGGTTTTAACAGTTGCTACAGGTGGATCGAAAACTCCATCTACTGTTTTTCCTTGAACTGCGTCTTCTCCTGCAGAACCAGCTTCAGCTGATACAGTTTTTGTTGCCAAGACATCTTTACTTGTATAGTTTGCAAGTTCAGTCTTTTTAACAACAACTACTTGTTTGTTATTTAAATATCCTGGTGACATTTCAAATTCTTTTATTCTGTCTGGACGTATTGTCATACCATTCCAAATCAAATCAATTGAGCCACTTTTAATTTCTATTTCTTTGTTATTCCAATTAATTAACTTGAACTCAACACCAACACCGATTTTATCAGCAACCGCTCTTGCTAAATCTGTGTCAAAGCCGATGAGATCATCACCTGGCTTATCTTTACAGCCTATTAAACCAACAGCTAATGAAGCTACCAAAACAATGATTAGTGTTACTACTAAAATTTTCTTTTTCATAAATAATCTCCTTTTTTTGTAATTATTATTGTATTGTCATTATACTTTAGTAAACTAAAGAAGTAAAGTGTTTTTGTAAATCTTTTTTGTAAAAGGCTAATTTAGTCATACAGCTTGATAAAAGCCTACCCTTAACAAAAAACCATTTCGTTAAATTAGGGCTTTTCAAAAGTTGCACTTACTCTGAAATTAACTACAAAAAACCATTTAGTTAAATCGGGGCTTCTCAAAAGTTGCGCTTACTCTAAAATTAACTACAAAAAACCATTTCGTTAAATTAGAGCTTCTCAAAAGTTGCACTTACTCTAAAATTAACTACAAAAAACCATTTAGGCTTAGAGCTTTTATTTTGTTTTTTAAATATAAAATTATATAATATGTTCATCATAATAACTACGAAAGGTTTTTAGATGGATTTACTTAAAAAATTATGTATTAAAGATTATAAAAAGGTAGACGATCCAAAAGTTCGAGCAAAGTATGGAATTGTTGCTGGTATTAGTGGAATAATAATAAATATACTACTCTTTATTAGCAAACTAGTTGTTGGAATATTATCTGGTAGTATCACGATAGTTGCTGATGCTGTAAATAACTTTAGTGACTTAAGCTCTTCAACTGTTTCAATTGTAGGATTCAAATTATCTTCAAAGCCTGCAGATTCAGAACACCCTTATGGGCATGAGAGAATTGAGCAAATATCCGCCCTCATTGTTGCCCTATTTGTCTTTGCTGTTGGTGCAATTTTAGCAAAAACTTCAATTGATAAGATAATAAAACCAGAAGAGCTAACTATCTCTTTGTACACATATATAATCTTAGGAATTGGTATACTCTTAAAAATAGTTCAAATGGTAATCAACTATAACTTTGGAAAATGCATATCTAGCCAAACACTAAAAGCAGTGGGAGATGACAGCAGAAATGACATTATTACAACAACCGTTGTTTTAATTTCTACTATTGTAAT
>JAAZJD010000052.1 GCA_012800525.1 Clostridiales bacterium | reverse complement strand
TGCAACCGTTTCATCTTCAATTCTTGCTTCATAACCTATTAGGGCAGGTTTTCCATAAAAACGTATTGTGGCTCCTTCAAAAGCATCTAACGAATTGTTATTCTTAACTGCAGCATCGAAGCTTTCTGTATCAACTGGATTTAAAAGCACATAATTTTCATATGAAGTAATGCCTTTTGTGATTAGTAAATCACGTGCTGGGTCAAGATTTTTTAATGTAAATTTTTCAGATTTTACATATAGGCCTGCAAGAACTCCAGCTGCTAAAACGATTAGACAAACTACAATAAAAACAGTAATTGCAATTTTTCTAGATTTGCGTTTTGTAGCAACTGCTTGTTGCATAGGAATATTTGGTACAACAAGAGGGATTTCACTTTCTCTATTTGGATTACTTGAATCGTAATCTACATGCTGAGTGCTAGTATTTGAAATGCTAATTCCAACTTTTTGATTTCTAATTACCGTTTCATTATCATTTGAGCTTTGTGTATATAGTAATCCTTGTCTATTATCTTTCATAAAAACTTATTCCTTTTTTTTACATTATATCATAACTATATTATTAAAAGTGTAAAAATATATGAACACCATAAATTTTTTGTAACCTTGTTTATTTTAGATAATCGACATAAAATAAAAGTAGGGATTTAGATTTATGAAAAGAAAGTCAAATGCAAAAATAAGCGGGCTTGCCATAGTAGGTGCAATAGTAATTATTGCTCTTGCAGTGATAATAATAGAAAAGTTAGGCAAAAATATTTATTGGATTATTGGAATAATTGTAGCTGTTATAGTTTTACGATTTGTTTTAAAGGTGCCAAAAGTAAAAGGTTTTTTGGGAGAACTAAAAGTTAGACTGATAATCAGCAGAGGCAAAAAGGCTGATAGGTATGTGTTAAATAATTATATGTTGATTGAGGATGGTAGATCTACGCAAATAGATCATATATTAATCAACCTTTATGGTGTTTTTGTAATAGAAACTAAAAATATATCAGGAAGAATATACGGAAAACATGAAGACCATAATTGGACACAAGTATTAGCATATGGAAAAACAAAACATACTTTGTATAGTCCTGTAAAACAAAACGCAACTCATGCATATAGAGTTGCACATTTGTTACCTGAAGGTACTCCTATCTATTCTGTGGTTGTACTTGTTCAAAATAACGACCAATATGTAAACTCTCCAGATGTAGTTGCAGTTAAAAATTTAAAAGGATATCTCAAATCAAAACCAACTTCAATTAGCTATGAGCAAATGTCCAAATATTATGAAATTTTACTTCTAAATCGTGCAAAAATATCTAACTTAGAACACAAAAAACATGTTAAATCAAAAAGCTATAGAATTGACTCAAGAGTTTGTGTTAGATGTGGTGGGAAATTAATAGAGCATAATGGAGAATTTGGACATTTTATTGGTTGCGAAAATTATCCAGATTGTAAATATATTAAGCATATTTTGTAAAAATGCAAAACTTAAAATCAATGATTAGATGAAAATTTAAGCATCGTTTGTATCGATTTTTTGGTGATTTTTAAATTAACCAAAATACTCCTATTTTTAAATTTGAAATATTGTATTTTTAGAGTCATTATGACATAATTTTATTATGAGAAATTACTAATGCTTAAAATCATGCATTCTCAAAATATAGCAAAAAAGTTAGGAGAAATATTATGAAAAAAAGTACAGTATTTTTAAGATCAAAGAAAACAATACTAGCGTTACTAGTATTTTTGATTTTATTACTAGCGTTTATTTCATTAAAGCAAACAAATATAGTGGCGTTAGGGGCGACTGACTTTGACCAAAATGGGGTATCTTACATTAGTTATCAAGGGGATACTTGTTGGGCGGTTGCTAGTGTATCACAAACTGTGGAAGTTTTAACACTTCCCACTAAACATAGTGAAGGTTCCGATAAAAGAGATGTTTACCATATAACCCCGTATGCTTTTCAAAATGCAACAAAATTGAGAGTATTGAATATCCCAGCAAGTGTTATAAGTGACGGTGGGTTATATTATTTGTTTAATTATTGTGCATCGTTAGAAAGGATATCTATTATAGGAAATCATAGTGAGTGGTTTACCATAGACGGAGTTTTACACAATAATATTGCTGGTCAAAAATCCCTATCACATTATCCAGCGAAAAAATATGGAAGGGTTTATACTGTAGATTCAACAATAGACAACATTGATGGTAGTGCTTTTTCTAATAATGAATATTTAGAAGAAATAAACATTCCAGCAAATATAGGATTATTAGATGCGACTACCTTTAAATCTTGCAAATCTTTAAAAACAATCAATGTAGATGAAAACAATGATACTTATTCTTCTTACAGGGGAGTTTTAATGAACAAAAACAAAACTACCTTAATACATTATCCAGTAGACAAAAAAGAAGATGCGATTTTTTGGTCTAACACACAAGCAACTGGAATATCGTCATATGCTTTTAGCAATAATAAACATATAACTTCTATAGACCTTTCAAATTGTAGTGCATTTATCGACAATAAAGCCTTTAAAGACTGCACAAACCTAAAAAATGTAATTTTATCAAACAATTTAAAATTTCTTCAAGAGTCTGTTTTTGAAGGTTGCACTTCGTTAGAATACATAACATTGCCAACTTCTTTAACAAATATTGTTAGCAAGGCTTTTAAAGGTAGTGGTTTGAAATACATTGAAATCCCAGCAAGTGTGACAAGCACTATTGGTAATAATGTGTTTGAAGATTGTGTAAAATTAAACTCAATTACTTTCAAATGCAATAAAGTTAAAATTAGGTCAGAAACATTTTTAAATTCGGGGATTGCAAACAATAGTAATACAAAAATATTTGTTCCCGAAAGTCAAGTAGATGCATACAAGACCGATGCAAGTTGGGATAGTTTAAAAAATCAAATATTTTTAGACCCGACAACTTACAATACTTTTAATACTGACGGTGGATTTTTTACAGGATATATCCCACATAGTCCTACTGAATTTTCATTAGAACCACCGGTTAAACTTGGAAATTCATTTAATGGTTGGCAAATTCAAGGTGAAGGTATTTCTTATTACCCTATATTAACTGGTGGTTCAACTACTGGGAAAACTTATACAGTGTTATGGGACAATTATTCATATAACATTATTTACAATTTAGGTGCAGAGAATGTTAATAATATGGATAATCCTACATTTTATACAAATAATACAAGTACGCAAATTGCAAATCCCACAAGAGATGGTTATATTTTCCTAGGTTGGACTGGTACAGGGCTTGAAGAGCCTACTAAAAATCTAGTTTTACCTAGTGGCACAAGTTATGGGCACAAAGAGTTTACTGCAAATTGGGAACCTAGGACCGATATTGATTATAATATTCACTACTATTTAGAAAAGATGGCTGAAGGTGAATATGAGCTTTATGCTGGTTTAGTAGAGAAAGGCACTATGGGGGAAACTATTACATTGACTAATTATGAGAATAAATATGAAGGCTTTGATTTTCATTTGGCAAGTTCAACCATTACAGGTATTGTAGGAACTGGTACAAACACGTTGACATTAAAAGCATATTATAAAAGAAAATCATATAATGTAATTTGGGGATATAACCATAACGGGGTCGGAAATCATTTTCAAGTAGATACAGTAAAGTACGATAATTCTATTGAAGAACCTGAAGGTCTGCCTGGAAAACTTGATGATTTATTATATTCTTATATTTTTGAAAGTTGGGATAGAAATATTCCTATAACAATGCCAGCGCACGATATTGTATTTAAGGCAATATTTGCTGAAACCCCGATAAAATATTGGGTACATTTTTATGACTGGGACGGCATCACTTGCTTGCATTCAATGTATACAGAATATTGTGGAGCAGGTATTCCACCAGAGAAACCACCTACAAGAACAGGATATATATTTAGGGGTTGGGATAAAACTTTTGATGTTATTACAGTAAATAATTATAAAGTGGTAGCACGATACACACCTATAAAATACACGATTAAATTTAATAGCAATGGTGGTAGCGATGTTTCAGATATTACCCAAAACTATGAAAGTGATTTAACCATTCCAACAAATGTGACAAAGACTGGCTATACATTTGATAATTGGTATACCGATGAAACATTAACAACAGCGTTCGATTTAACTAAAATGCCACTAAATGGTGCTACACTTTATGCAAAGTGGACACCAAATCCAAACACTTCATATAAAATTGAATATTATCAACAAAACATTGACAATGACGAGTATACATTAACTGAAACAGACAATACTAAATTTGGAACAACGGGTAATACAATAACACTTGAAGGTTATATTAATAAGTTTAATGGTTTTACATATACGCCACAAAATTCTATTATATCGGGCGAGATTACGGGCGACGGACTACTTGTATTAAAGGTTTATTATACAAGAAAACTTTACACAATTACTTTCTTAAATGGTGATGATGTATTTAATCAACAAGTATTAAAATACGAAAAAGCAGTAGCAACCCCAGAAGAACCATCAAAGCCAGCAACTGACGAATTTAGTTATAGATTTAAGTGCTGGGGTGATGGAGTACCAGACATTGCGACTGACAATGAAGTAATATCGGCAGTATATACACCAGTTTCAAATAAATACAGTGTGGTATTTAAGAATAAAAGTGGAGGGACTATAACTACCATACAAGTTGATTATGGTAAAAACGTTATACCTCCTACTGCACCAGAAGTTGTTGGTTATACTTTTGAAAAATGGGATACTGATTTGACCAACATTAAGAAAAACATTACTGCAACAGCGGTTTATAAACCAAAAGAGTATACAATTTCATTTAATAGTGGTGAAGGTGGAAGTGAAGTCGCATCGGTTGTTGAGAAATACACTAATAGAATCGTATTACCCGAAGCACCTACAAGAGCAGGGTATAAATTTATTGGCTGGTATAATGGAGATAATAAAGTGGAAAATGGTGATATACTCTCAAATCCTGAAGATATTTCATTAGTTGCTAGATGGGAAGAGATGGAAGCAAGTGATAGTCAATCTTCAGCAGCAAAGCCTAACTCAGTGTGGTATATTGTATTGAGTGTAGTGGGTGGCATAGAAATTATACTTGGAATATATTTTATTGTAAGATTTATCAAAGGAAGGAAAAGTGAATAAATAGATTTGCTTTTCAAAAAATAAAATTAACTTTTAGCAATTATGTCAAAAAATACCGCGCACAAAAAGTTGAAAGTTATTATTAGATATGATATTATAAAAAAGCACAAAAACTTTTAAGTGTAGAAATTTAAAGGTTTTGCACACAAAAATATAGAAGGAGAAGGCAAAGATAGTATGAATGCAGCACAAGTTTATGGAATCTTAATGATAATCTTGATGGTATTTATGATACTACAATCAATTGCAATGATAATTATTGTCATATTGCAAAAAAGTGCAGAAAGCAACATTGGTGTTTTATCTGGTTCATCAAGCTCATTTTTTGGTCGTGGAAAAGCTAAAACTATAGATGAAAAATTAAAAAGAGTGACTATTGGCCTAGCAGCAGGTATGTTATTGAACTCTATTTTGTTCTTTGTTTTCTTCCTATTAAGGTCGAGAATCGGCTAATCGGAAATAAAAAAATTAAAATAAAGAACAAAAGGTGGCTATAGTTTCAATACATAGCCATTTTTTGTTTAAATACTATATAATATATTAAATAAAAGGAAAATTATGGGTAGAGTTGTTGCAACAAATAAAAAGGCATATTTTAATTTCTTCATTGAAGAAACGTTTGAAGCTGGAATTGAGTTGCAAGGTAGTGAAGTTAAAAGCATAAGAAACGGCAATATTAGCTTAAACGAAAGCTATGCAATCATTAAAAATGGGGAAGCTTTTTTGTTGAATGCTCATATCGCTCCATATGAAAAAGGATCTCACTACAACCCTGATCCTAAAAGAACAAGAAGGCTACTATTACATAAAAGAGAAATCTTAAAAATTCAATCAAAGATTCAAGAAAAAGGATACACCTTGGTTGCTACAAAAGTATATTTCAAACAAGCTTTAGTTAAGGTAGAACTTGGAATTGCAAAAGGAAAGCAACTATATGATAAGCGCAGGGCAATCCAAGAAAAAGAACAAAAACGTACAGTTGATAGAATGATTAAAGAACAAAAATATAGATAGCTTTTATCATATGAGTTTCTAACATAAATGATTTAAGGAATAAAAGTGAAAATGGTATAGGTGGCTCTAATGGTGAATAGCTTAAAGAATAAAATTGAAAATGATATATGAGTCTCTAACATAAATGATTTACAAAATAAAAGCGAAAATGGTATAGGCGATTCTAACGGCAAATGATTTAAGGAATAAAAGTGAAAATGGTATAGGCGATTCTAACACAAATAGTTTAAAGAACAAAAGTGAAAATGATATAGGTGGCTCTTTGAGAATAATGCTATAGACAATAAAAATTTAAATTAGATAATAGCTATAAGATAAAAACTGTTTAGAAATAGTGCTTTAAATGATAAAATGTATTGTATATAAAATAATAGAAAAAGTTTGATAAAACGAGGTGGATATATGAAATTAGATACAAAATGTGTTCAAGGTGGATATAATCCTAAAAATGGCGAACCAAGAGTTGCTCCCATAGTGCAATCAACAACCTTTGCATATGACACTCCAGAAGAAATGGGGGATCTTTTTGATCTAAAAAAAGCTGGGTATTTTTATACTAGACTTGGAAATCCAACACTTGGCAATTTAGAAGAAAAGGTCAGTTTATTAGAAGGTGGAGTAGGTGCTCTTGCAACATCAAGTGGAATGGCTGCCACTACACTTGCTATACTAAATCTTTGTGATAGCGGAGATAACTTTATTTCAGTATCTGAAATTTATGGTGGAACGTATAACCTATTTAATGTGACACTTAGAAGACTTGGAATTGAGTGTAGATTTGTAGATAAAAATGCTAAAGCTGAAGATATAGAAAAACTTATTGACGACAAAACAAGATTAATATTTTGTGAAAGCATTGCAAATCCTGCAGGCACAATTGCAGACTTTGACAAGTATTCTAAGGTTGCAAAAAAATACAATATGGTGTTAATGGTAGATAATACAATTTCAACTCCATATATTTGTAGACCATTTAATTTTGGTGCAAATGTCATTGTGCATGCATCAACAAAGTATCTTGATGGCCATGCCACTTCAGTCGGCGGGATTATTGTAGATGGTGGAAACTTTGAGTATTTTGGAAATAAAAGATATCCTCATTTCAATGAAAAAGATGCAAGTTATCATGGTCTTGTCTTTGGAAAAGATGGAGGCAAGGGTGCATACATATTAAGAGCTAGGGGAATAGGAATGAGAGATATTGGAGCCCAAATGGCGCCTTTTAATGCTTTTCTAACAATGCTAGGAATTGAAACTCTACATCTTAGAATGCCACGTCATAGCGATAATGCTCTTAAGCTTGCAAAGGCTTTAAAAGAGCATAAAAATGTTGAATGGGTCAAATATGCAGGACTTGAAGATGATGAAGATCATCAAAGATTAAATAAGTATTTTGACAAAGGATATGCCGCAGGCATGGTATCTTTTGGAATCAAAGGTGGAAGAGAGTCTGCAATAAAATTTCAAAAGAATTTGAAACTATTTAAGATAGTAACTCACATTGCAGATTCAAGAAGTTGTGTTTTGCATCCAGCTTCAACTACCCATAGACAATTGTCTGATGCTGATTTGAAAGCTGCAGGTGTTCCAAGTAATTTAGTTCGTCTATCAGCTGGAACTGAAGATGCAGAAGATATAGTAAATGACGTCATTAATGCATTGAATAAAATTTAATCAATGTAATTGAAATAGTATTAATAAAAGTGAAAAAGACAGTCTAACTAGAAGTTAAATACAAACTGTTTTTTAGAGGTGAAATATGCCAATAATTATACCAAAAGCAATACCTGCATTTAAAATTTTGAAAGATGAGAATGTTTTTGTAATGGGCAAACAGCGTGCAAAAAAACAAGACATTCGTCCAATAGAAATAGGCATATTAAACTTAATGCCTACTAAAATAGAGACAGAAACACAGCTAATGAGACTTTTAGCAAATAGTCCTTTGCAAGTAAATATTACTTTAGTTACGACAGCTTCATATACTGGAAAAACTACTCCACGAGAGCATCTAGAAAAATTCTATAAAACTTTTGATGAAATAAAAGACAGAAAGTTTGATGGCTTTATTTTAACAGGAGCTCCAGTAGAAAACTTAGAATATGATGAAGTATTTTACTGGGAAGAACTTGGAGAAATATTTGATTTTATTAAAAATAATGTAACATCTGCAATATACATTTGTTGGGGTGCACAAGCAGCGTTGTATCATTTTCTTGGTATTCCCAAAATACCGCTAGAGGAAAAACTTTTTGGTCTATTTAAAAACCAAGCACAAGTAAATTATGATCCACTGCTTAAAGGCCTAGATGATAATTTTATTATCCCTCATTCAAGGCATACAAGAATTGATGAAGATGCTGTTAGAGCTCATAAAAAGCTAGTTGTTTTAGCTGAAGGCAAAGAATGTGGAATTAGTATTGCAAAGTCAAAAGATGATAAGATGTTTTTCTTTTTTGGCCACTCGGAATATGGAAGAGAAACTTTGAAAAATGAATATTTGCGTGATAAAAACAAAGGATTAAAGATTGCTCCTCCAGCTGGTGGATACTTTGTAGATGGCGATGTTAATAAAATAAATGTTTCATGGAATAGCACTGCAAATTTACTATTTTACAACTGGCTAAACTATTACGTATATCAAATCACACCATATGATATTGAGCAAATATAAAATGTTGTGGTTAAAACAATTAAATTAAGAGGGTATTTGTGCATATAGAAAGAGTACAACTAAAAAATTTTTTAAGTCATGACAATGTCGACATTGAACTTTGTCCTGGGATTAATGTTGTATATGGTGCAAATGCTGTTGGTAAAACTAATCTTTTAGATTCTATGTATCTTTCCGCCGTTGGTAGATCATATAAATACTCGCGTGATAAAGATTTAATTGCATGGGAATCAAAAGAAGAAGCTAGTGTCATAGTTGATGTTAAAAATAGATTTACATCAAATCAAGTAAAAATTCAAATAGGGCTTGATGGAAAAAAGAGAATCTCAATAAACGATTTTAAAATTAATCGTATTGGTGAGTTGATGGGAACAGTTAATTTGATTATGTTTCATCCAGATGAATTAAAGCTTGTCAAAGATTCACCAAGCGAAAGAAGACGTTTTATGGATATCTCTATTTGTCAACAAAGCAAAAAATATTTCTATGCTTTGCTTAGATATGAAAAAGTTCTTGAGCAAAGAAACAATATATTAAAAAAATATAGAGGCATGCCTTTATTAAAAACTTTTTTAAATGCGACAACTCAAGAATTAGTTAGAGCTGCAGAAACAATAATGCCAGCAAGAAGAGATTTTGTAGAAAAAATGCTTGTATATGCAAAAGAACAACATAAGATAATCACTCAAGGTGAAGAGGTTTTAGATTTAGTATATGAAGGTGAAAGGGTAGACTATAATGATTTTGCAGCTTCATATGAAGCTTTACTTGAAAGAAGTTTTGATAATGATGAGCGTTTAGGATTTACAGGAGTAGGTCCACATAGAGATGATATTAAAATTACAAGCAATAGTGTTGATATTAGAAAATTTGGCTCTCAAGGTCAGCAACGTTCTGCAGTGTTATCATTAAAACTTGCGGAAATAAAGTTGCATGAAAGTCAAATTGGAGAAAAACCAATACTATTATTAGATGATGTTTTAGCAGAGCTTGATGTCAATAGATGCAATGCCTTTTGTAGTGCAATACAAGGTATACAAACAATAGTTGCATCCACTGATATACCAATAAATCTAGAAGGTGGCAGGATATTTAATATTGGAAAAGATAAAAAAATAGTAAGAGTAAAATAAAAAGGCAATAGTAAAGTTAGCAAGAGTTGATTTAAAACAAAAGTAATAGCATAGATAACATAGTTTACAAGAAAACTAAAAAGGAAAAGCAAATTTAGCAAGAGTTGATTTAAAACAAAAGTAATAGCAAAAATAATATCGTTTTAATAGACAAAAAGGTAATGGTAAAATTGGCAAGAATTGATTAAAAACAAAAGTAATAGCGGAGATAACATGGTTTTAATAGATAAAAGAAAAGAGAAAATAGCAAAGTTAATTAAGGTTGAAGGTTTTAGCTTTCAAGAAATTTATGATTTAATAAGCATTCCTCAAGATAGCGCTAGAGGAGATTATGCTCTACCATGTTTTAAGTTTGCAAAGACACTTAGAAAATCACCTGTTCAAATTGCAGAGATGTTAAAAGAAGAATTAAAAGAAATTAAGGATTTTGATAATATTGAAGCAGTTAGCGGATATTTAAACTTTACTTTGAAAAGTGAAGAGGTTATAAAAGAAATAGTTGAAAATGTAGTTAAAGATGGCAGCGATTTTGGGAATAGCGATATAGGAAAAGATAAGACTGTTTGCATAGATTATAGTTCTATTAACATTGCAAAACCTTTCCATATGGGACATTTATCAACTACTGCAATTGGAGCTGCACTATATAGAATGTATAAAAAAATGGGCTTTACTCCAATAGGTATAAATCACCTTGGTGATTGGGGTACTCAGTTTGGAAAGTTAATTGTTGCATATAAAAAATGGAGCAATCAATTAGATGGGGAAGTTACTGTTCATGGACTTAATTCATTGTATGTAAAATTCCATGATGAAGCAGATAAAGATCCTAGTTTAGAAGATGAAGCAAGAGCTTGGTTTAAAAAGATTGAAGATGGCAATGATGAGGCTTTGAAACTATATAATTTCTTTAAAGAAGTGACTTTAAGAGAAGTTAAAAAAGTATATGAAAGATTAAATGTAAAGTTTGATAGTTGGGATGGAGAAGCTTTTTATAACGATAAAATGGGTGCCATAATTGACAGGTTAGAGGAGCTAAACTTAATAGAACTCTCTGATGGAGCAAAGGTAGTTAACCTTGCAAAATATGAAGTTGATCCTGAAAACAGCACAACACCACCATGTCTTTTAGTGAAAGCTGATGGTGCAACTTTATATGCTACAAGAGATTTAGCAGCAGCATTTTATCGCAAGAAAACTTATGATTTTTATAAATCTTTATATGTAGTTGCATACCAACAAAATCTTCATTTTAGTCAAGTATTTAAAGTAATTGAATTGATGGGAGAACCTTGGTACAAGGATTTAGAGCATGTAGCTTTTGGTATGGTGTCACTTGAATCTGGAGCTCTTTCTACAAGAAAAGGAAATGTAGTTTTACTAGAGGATGTTCTAAACAAAGCGGTTGAAAAAAGCCTAGATATAATAACTCAAAAAAATCCTAATTTAGAAAACAAAGAAGATGTTGCAGAAAAAATAGGAGTTGGTGCAGTTATATATTCCGCACTAAGTACTGCAAGAATTAAAGATACAGTTTTTTCATATGATAAGGTTTTAAGCTTTGAAGGGGAAACAGGACCATATCTACAATATTCTAATGCTAGATGTCTTAGTGTACTAAGGAGAGCAAAAATAGAATGTACAAATCAAGAGGCAATTAAAAAAGCCTTTCTAAACTTAACTTCAAAAGAAATTGAAGGGATATCAGATACATACAGTAAAGAACTTGTGATGTTAATTGATAGACTTCCATTTGTAGTATTTGAGGCATTAGAAAAATATGAGCCATATCTACTATCAAAATATTTAATAGATGTAGCAAAAGCATTCAATAAATTTTATATGGAAAATAGAATTTTAAATGCTGAAGAAATATATATAAGACCAAGACTAGCACTTGTATATGCAACGCATATAGTGCTTGAAGAAGGACTAAAGTTGCTTGGGATTGGGGCTCCTCAAGAAATGTAACAAAAAAGAGATACTCAAATAAAGTGTTAATTTAACACTACTCACAACAAAGACATATCGAATTTATACTATAACTGTTATTAATTTACTAACAAAAAGACACATCGATTTATATAAGTTATTATTCAATTTTACTAACATAAGGACACATCTTAGTATATGATGTAAAAAATAAAGATAAGGAAATAGCAATGATAGATATACATACTCACTCAAAACTTTCACATGATGGCAAATTTTCAATACCTGAAATGGTAGCTGAGGCTGAAAATAAAGGTCTTAGGTATTATGCTATAACAGAACATTTAGATAGAGATTATAGGTATTTTTTCAGATTGAGATTTTGCAAACAATTAAATGTAGACAAGTATAGAAGGGAACGAGAGGCGTTTTTAAAAGATTATGTCTCAGAAAATGGTATGTATGTTGCTTTTGGAATTGAAGCTGGGCATTCAAAAAAATCTATGAGAGACACTAAAAGAACATTGAAAGGTGAAAAGCTAGACTTTGTTATAAACTCAATACATACAATTGCTGGTGGGGAAGACCCATATACCAAAGTATACTATACGAGAAATAAAGAAAAATTAGATGCATATAATAAATATTTAGATGCTGTATATGAAAGTCTTTTTGTCCCATATGATTATCAAGTAGTAGGGCATATTGGTTATGTAATAAGATATGCACCATTTGAAGACATATCTATATGTACACCAGAGTTTCATGCAAAGATTGATGACATTTTAAAAGAAATTGTATCTCAAGATAAAACAATTGAAATAAATACAAGAATTAGAAAAGAAGGATATAATCAACTTCCAGAAGACTATATATTAAAAAGATTCAAAGAGCTTGGTGGTACAAAAGTGGCCTATGCATCAGATGCTCATAGACCAGAAGAAATAGCAGGAAAATATGATATAGGAGTTGAAGCTGCAAAGAAAGCTGGCTTTGAATATTGGACTGTATATAAAGACAGGCAACCTGTAAAAATGGAATTTTAAATTTAATTTAGATAAAAAATAATTGTCTCAGAAAAATCCTACAAGAAATCACACTGATTAGGTTTTGAATTAATAAGTTTTTTTGTTTGATTTTTAAGGAGGTGCAAAATGGATAAAGAAAAAAAAGAGAATGTTGTAAAAATGGAAGATGATAGGTACTATAGTGGTGCCTTTTGGGTAATTGCTGATTCTATAAAAGATATATTTAAAGGAAAATTTGAGATTGTTGGTGAGAAAATTCTAGTAGATTATGTGGGGAATAAAATAGAGCAAGCTCAAAAAAGAGATGAGCCACATAAAAAGCTTTGGAAGAACGATGAGTTTAGTAAGTGGAATAGAGATTTCGAATATAACTACTTTCCTAGAGGCAGATTATGTATATATGATGGTGAACTTTATTTATAATTCAATATTAAATAAACCACATGTAATAGATGCAGTAATAAGAGAATACAAAGTATCGCGATTAGCTCCAACATTAAACATAGTATATAATGATATAAATCAAGGTAATCATTATGACTATATGTTAAAATAAGGTAAGGAGAAAAACTATGAGTTGTAAAACAAATGTATCTATGGATTGTCCTTGCACATATAATTGCTCAAAGCATGGAAAATGCTGTGAATGTTTGGCAAATCATATTCCATATGGAGAATTTCCAGCATGTGCATTTAGCAAGGAAGCAGAAAAAACTTATGATAGAAGTTTTCGAAAATTAAAAGAAGATAGAGAGAAAAATAGATAGTATATTTGCAAATATAATGATATTTGTTTAGAATATAGGTGTACATTGACAATATAGGTGTGGATATACCTTAATTCACTTGGGGGTGTTTTAGATTCGACTGGTGATGTTAAGGGGTAGTAAGCATGTAGAAGGCTCGGCTTCTATAAAACGGACAATTTTTTAAACGCAGATTCAGATTTGCAATTAGCAGCTGCTTAGATCAGCCGCTCGTCAGCACTGTAGCCTACGGACAGTTTCCTGGCGTGGTTTAGTAGGGAACCAAGCAACAAAGTAGTCTTGTATGTTGAATGGAATTTAAAGACTTGGTTGAGATGTAGCCTGCCTACTGGCGACATTAAAACGACAACAAAAAATAGGATAAACATGTAGAAAGCTATTCGGTAACTCATTTGGACAGGAGTGCAAGTCTCCTCATCTCCACCAATTAAAGTAAAGAGCTGTATTTTAAAAATATGGCTCTTTTTTATAAAAACATTCTTAAATTTTTCATAACTAAACCAGTTAAACAGTTGGTCTAACTGGTTTTGTTTTTTTAATGTATTTATGATTTTATTTATGGTTTTAAACAAGTAATTGGTGCGACATAAACACCATCTTTTCTTTTATATGCAAAAGGAGCTTTGGCACATAGAACAAGCATAAAGGCAGGTGCTTTCATTTTATTTGTATCTATTTTTGAAGCTAAATCTTTTAAATTTTTTGCACCTTCTTCAATTAATGTGTCTCCACCTAATTTTATTTCAATTAGTCCATAAGATCCATTTCGCAAATGAATTACAGCATCGCATTCTAGTCCACTACTATCTCTATATTGATAAACGTTGCCGTCTAGGTAATCAGCGTATATTCTTAAATCACGAACACATAAATTTTCAAACATGAGTCCCATGCTGTTTAAATCGCTTAGCAAATCATTTGGTCCAAGTTGCAAAGCAGCAGTAGCAATTGAAGGATCAACAAAGTATCTAGCGTCGGTTGTTCTAATCGAAATTTTTGACCTTAGATTTGGATTCCAGGCTGGTAAATCTTCAATAACAAAGATTTTAGTTAATGCATCTCTATATGAATAGAGAGTTACAGGATCAAAGGTATCTATATGGTTAGCTAATACATCTTGTCTAATAGTTTCAAGGGTAGCTCTACTTCCAATATTTCTTGCATAGGATCTCAAAAATCTTTTTGCTTTTTCTTTATCTCTTTTCACAAAATCCACTCTGCTTATATCAGTAGAGACAACGGATTCAAAGTAATCTATAGCTTGGAAAAGGGCTGGTTTTTCTTCTAGTCCAACTGCTTTTGGCCAACCGCCTCTACAAATTAAGAATGCTATTTCTTCTAGACAATTATCGCTTTTTGCAGATATTTCCTTATTCGCAAACAAATCTTGAATTGAAACTTTGCCGTTTGAGTCTTTAGATTCATATAAACTCATAGGTCTCATATAAAGTCTTGAGATCCTACCAGTTCCAGTATGCATAGTCTCATCTATTTTTGCAGGAACGGCTGAACCTGTCAAAATAAATTGACCAAACTCATCTCTTTGATCAACTTCATATCTAACGGCATTCCATAAGTTAGGAGCTATTTGCCACTCGTCTATTAACCTAGGAGTTTCGCCTTCTAATAGTTGTTGCGGAGAAAGTTCAGCTATCGTTTGATACTGCTTACTCATATCTGGCTGATCCATTGCTATGAAACTGCCTGCTATCTTTTTGGCACTGGTAGTTTTGCCACACCATTTAGGCCCTTCTAGTAAAACTGCACCTTTGGCTTCTAATCTTTCTTTGAGTAGTTTATCAATAATCCTTGGTAAATACATTTTCATAAGTTTCACCTCACTTCTAAACAATGATATCATAACATACATTCAAGTGTTTGAGCAAATTTTATTCAAGTGATTGTATGAATTTTATTCAAGTGATTGTGTGAATTTTGTTCAAGTGATTGTAGCCGTTAATAAAAATGGATGCAAAAAGTATTTTTGTATTAAATTCATTTTTACATGTAGAAAAAATTGCCATTGACAAAATGCTTTAAGTCTTGTAGTATAAAAATATCGAATTAATTTACACAGGAGTTCAAACAAAAATTTATTCGACGGACTCTGAAGAAGAGTGAGGACATAGAGGTCCTCTTTTTTTGTAAAAATTTTAAATTATAGTTTGAAATTTGATTTATTTTTAATCATCATCAAAAATATCAGACTCAATGCTGTCGATTTCTTCTTCCCAAGGTATGTCATCTTTGTGGTGATCATCTACAGCGTATTTTATATTACTTGGATGTTGTGCGGTATATTCTATTTTTGAGGCGCTGTTATTTTTAAATGTTTTTCCTTTATATATTTCATCAAATGACTTTTGATAACTTTGTCTCTCTTTATTTGTATCATTTTTTGTATCTTTAGATGAGTTGAAAATTTTTTTAACCGCCTCACTTGCAAGATAAGGGATTAATATAAGCAGACCAATGACTAATAATGGCAATAAACCTTCCATAATTTTTACTCTCAACAATGTGTCTTTATACCTTAATTATACAGTATTGAGGGGTGAAGTTAAAGGTGAATTTTAAGATACTGTAGGATTTTTTGTAAAATATAAAAGAAAAGGGCTAGAAAGGGGACTTTTGAAATTTCGCTATTGACTAAGACCCGCCAGAATTATATAATTGAATGTAGCAAATAAAATTTTATAAGGAGACAAATTTATGAGAAAAGCATTTATATGTCCAAGTAAATATGTACAAGGACCAGACGAAATTTTAAACTTAGGCTATTTTGTTAGCACTTATGGAAAGAAAGCTCTTTTGATTGCACACAAAGATGATGCAGCAAGAGTTAAAGACAAGTTAGACAAGACAGCTAAAAAGTACGGTGTTGAATTTGTACCAGCAAACTTTGGTGGCGAATCAAGCAGAAAAGAAGTTGAAAGACTTCAAAAAGTTGCAAAAGAAAAAGGTTGTGACTGCATAATAGGACTAGGTGGCGGAAAAGCAATTGACACAGCAAAATGTGTTGCTAAAGGCCATAACCTAATTATAGTTCCAACAATTGCAGCAACAGATGCTCCAACATCACACTCAGCAGTGTTATATTTCGAAGATGGTTCATTTGATGACTATGCATATTTCATTCAAAACCCAAGTGTAGTTTTAATTGATACCACAGTTATTGCAAAAGCACCAAAAAGATTTTTGGTTGCAGGAATGGGAGATGCTCTATCAACATATTTTGAAGCAAGAGCAAACGTTCAATCCTTTGGTAATGTAAACGCTGGCTTACCATGTGGCGCAAATAGAGCAGATGGAACTTTGCTTGCAAGAGGAACAAACACAGCATTTGCACTAGCAAAACTATGTTATGAAACTCTATTAGAAGAAGGATACAAAGCAATGCTAGCATGTGAAGCAAAAGTTGTAACACCTGCACTTGAAAATATTATTGAAGCAAATATTTTGCTATCAGGACTTGGATTTGAAAGTGGCGGTCTAGCAGCAGCTCATGCAATTCACGATGGCTTAACAGTTCTAGAAGAAGCACATCACTTCTATCATGGAGAAAAAGTTGCATTTGGAACACTATGTCAATTAGTTTTAGAAAATGCACCAGAAGAAGAGATTTTTGAAGTTATTGACTTCTGTCTAAATGTAGGACTACCCGTATGTCTTGCAGATTTAGGTGTAGAAGATATTGGTGATAGGATTTATGAAGTAGCAGCAAAAGCATGTATTCCAGAAGAGAGCATTCACTTCATGCCATTCCCAGTAACTGAAGAAGATGTTGTCGCAGCAATACTAGCAGCAGATAAAATCGGAAGAGCAGCTAAAGGGCTTGACTAAAATATCAAAGGCTCCTATTTTTAGGAGCCTTTTTGTATAAAAATTAAAAAAATATGCAAAAACACTTGCTATATTGAAGACTAAAAGATGCTTTTGTGGTGTAAGCTATAGAAGCATTTAAGGTTGTTTTTTGTAGTAAGGTTTTGTAATTAGGAGGAATATATGAAAAAGATAATGAAAACCGCAGAATCCTTTGTATATGATATGTGTCATGGTATTGCTATGGCTCATCCAGAGCTTGATTTTGTTGAAAAATACAAAGTAGTCAAGAAAAAGGAAATCAATCAAGATAAAGTTAGCCTAATTTCTGGTGGTGGTTCTGGGCATGAACCTGCACATGCTGGCTTTGTTGGATATGGAATGTTAGATGCAGCAGTTTGTGGTGATGTATTTGCAAGTCCATCTCAAATACAAGTGTACAATGGATTAAAATTGACAGCATCTAATAAAGGGACTCTTATGATAGTTAAAAACTATTCAGGAGACTGTATGAACTTTAACAATGCTGCAGCACTTGCAAAAGATGATGGTATAAAAGTTGACGCTGTATATGTCAATGATGATATAGCAGTTAAAGATAGTCTATATACCGTTGGAAGAAGAGGTGTTGCTGGAACAGTTTTAGTTCACAAAATAGCAGGGGCAAAAGCTGAAGAAGGTGCAGAACTTGAAGAAGTAAAAAGAGTAGCTCAAAAGGTTATTGACAATGTTAGAAGCTTTGGATTTGCTTTAACTTCTTGTACAGTACCTGCAGCAGGAAGTCCAACATTTAAAATAGGTGAAGATGAAATTGAGTTTGGTGTTGGAATACACGGAGAGCCTGGGAGAAAGAGAGAAAAGTTACAAACTGCAGATAAACTAGCAGAAAGAATAGTAAAAGATTTAATTGAAGATCTAGGATTGAGAAAAGGTGAAGAAATTTGTCTATTAATAAATGGATTTGGCGGAAGCCCACTTCAAGAGCTATACATTCTAAACTATTTCACAACATTAGAATTAGAAAAGAAAGGTATTAAAATTTACAAGACAATGGTTGGCGACTATATGACTTCAATTGATATGGCAGGAGCTTCAATAACAACTTTAAGATTAGATGATGAGCTAAAAGCTCTATTAGATGCTCCGGTTGCAACTCCAGCTATTACTTGGGGAACAGCTGCATCAAAAGCTTCAGCTGCTGCTGAAGAAGCTGTTAAAGCACTTGGCAAAGCATTTGCTGCTATGGGTGCAGATTTTGATTTTGGCGGAGCAGCAAAAGCCACAACAAGTAAAAAGGCTAGTGCAGCTAAAGCTAGTGCAAAAGAAGCGGCAGTTTACGAAGTAAAGGGCGAATCTGTAATTGGTGATAAAATCAATACAGCAGGTATGGTAGAGCTAGTTGATAAAATGGCAGATATAATCATTGCTCATGAAGTTGCATTTTGCGAAGCTGATAGACTAGGTGATGGAGACTTTGGTATGAGTATTGCTAAAGGGTTTAAACAACTTAAGAAAGATTGGAATACACGCAAAAAAGGCAATATTGGTGAATTTTTAGTAAGTAGTTCAGAAATCATTATGGAATACTGTGGCGGAGCTTCAGGTCCACTATGGGGAAGCGCATTTAGACAAGCAGGAAAAGCAATTGGTGATGCTGTAGAAATTGGTGTTGATGGGCTAGCTACAATATTTGCAGCCGCAGCTAAAGGTATCCAAGAAACGGGAAGACGTTCATTTGGAAGAGGTGCGGTTGTTGGAGATAAGACTCTAATAGATGCCTTAATTCCAGCAGCAGACAGTCTAGCAGAATCAGCAGAAAAGGGAGTTAAATTGAAAGATGCAGTTACAGCTTCAGCAAAAGCAGCAGTTGAAGGTGCAGATTCAACAAAAACATTCTCAGCCAAAATGGGAAGAGCTGGTGCAGTAGGCGATAGAAGTATTGGTTATCCAGATGCTGGTGCATATGGACTTGGTGTAATCTTTACTGAACTAGCAGAATATATTAATAAGAAATAGTATTAATATTTTTCAAAAAAGGTAGGGAGGTTGCGTTTGCAATCTCCTTTTTTTTGTATAAAAGCTTAGGATTATTGAATTTTTGCGCATATAGAGTTTAGTTTGTTATCACATTGCACTACAAAACAGCACAGGAGAGGCTTAATTTGATTTGTTTAGAATTATTGTTTTTTTGGAATGATTACAATCCTTTGACAAAACATCAACGCTCAATGTATAATTCAAGCATAGAGGGGGAATCAAAACTTTTAAAAATCTAGAAATTTGATATGTGTATCAAGCTAGATTTAAAGGTTGCGATGCCTCTAAATTTTATATAAAGGAGAATAAAAAAATGAAGATGAGAAAAATTTTAATACCAATAGTAGTTATTGCTTTAGTTGCATCATTAGCTTTTTCCTTTGCAGGATGTCAGACGCCTGCAGCAAATAAGAATGGTAATGGTGGCAATGGCGGCAATGGCGGGGATATAGAAGTAGCGGCTTTAACCGTTAAAAATCAAACACTACTTTCAGCATCCACATCTGGACTATTGCTTGCAAAAATGCAGCCAGCTAGCGGTCCTTCAAATGCACCAGATCCTGAAGCCGAAGTAGAAGAGGAAGATGCAACAACAGAAACTCCAGAAGCAGATGCAACTGCTGATGCAGCAGCTATTGAGGCTGAGGCTGCACAAGTAGAAGTAATTGAACCATATATGGATTTAGTAGAATCATATCTACAAGGTGGAATAGATGTAACTTCAGAAACACCAGACAAAGAAGGTTTTGATACAAAATATGTCATTAAATTCAAAGATGCAGATGGCAATGAAGTTGAAATTGTTATATATCTAAATATGGTCTTACTAGTTGATGGTGAAGAAGATACGACAACTGAAGTTGACCTTGATGATTTTGATGAAGAAGAATCTGAGCAAGAGTTTAGTGTAGATGGTATCATTGTAATTGGAGATAAAGAATATAGTGTTATAGGCACCTATGAAGTTTCTAGTGAAACTGAAGTAGAAGAAGATGGTACAACTGAGACTGAACACGAAAAAGAACTAAAACTAAAAGCGACTGATCCAGATAATGAAGACAATTACATTGAAATTACAGTAAAAGAAGAAACTGAGACTGAAGCGGGTCAAACTGAACATGAAAAAGAGTTTACTTACTTAATAAAAGAAAAGGACAAAGACGATGTGGTTCTCAAAATGAAAATGGAAAGAGAGCAAAACCAAGAAAAACTAGAACTTTGTGTAAAAGACGGTAGTAAAAAAGAAGTTAAGTTTAAGTTCAAAAAACAAGAACATAATGGAAAAACAAAATACAAAGGTGAAATAGATAATGGCGTTGATGCTGATAAAGTTGAGTTTGAAGTTTCAATTGATGCAGAGGGCTACAAGTACACCCTTCGTGACCAAAATGGTGAACAAAAAGGCGAGCAAAGACAAATGAGAAGAGGCGGTTATGAAGATGGTAAAGTTTGCACAGCTGATGCGGAAGTAAATAAACCAGAAGGCGGCACAGCTGACGATCCTACAGGTGGTGGCAGTACTGAGCCTGACACTGGTGGTACAACCGATTCTGGTACTGGTGATGCAGATGAACCAACATCAGGTGGTTCAACTGAACCTAGTACAGGTGGCGGAGCTTAAAATCAAAGAAAACAAGTATGTTTTAAAAGGGGAGTTGCACGCTCCTCTTTTTTTAATGTTAAGTGTAACTGATTTTTACTAGAGATGAACTAAGAGTAAATTCAATCTTTTGTTTAGCCCCAACTTTGTTCCTCTTATTTTTAAGTGTTAGAAATTGCATAAATATTTGACTAAAATACATGGTGTATATATAATCAAGATATTGTAAATGCAAGTTAATAAAAGAGGTACACAATGAAATTTGATATTGAATTAGTAGGTAAAATTGGCTCTATGGCTTTAATTAACCAAGAAGATAACGATATAAACTATAATGTTATAGCGCATATTAGTCGTGCATTGAAGCCAGGATATGTTTGGGTGACCTCTGGAGCTACTGAAATTGGAAGAATTGACTATATTCAAAGAAATGGGCATGAACTTGTTGGGGCAGATAGTGATATTAAAACCGACTATGCAGCGCAAGGGCAATTAATTTTATTGCAACTTTATCGCAGGTTTTTAGACCATAACTATTCTTTAAGACAATTTCTAGTTGAGCATCAACATTTTAATGATAACGAAAAAAGAGAACATTTAAAAAAGGCATTACTTAGATGTAAAGACCAAAAAGCTATTCCAATTATTAACTACAATGACCCTGTAAGTTATGAAGAAAATAGAAAGCTTGAAATACAAAATTTGAAAGAAAAAGGTGCTAAAGTTGTTGAATGTATTGATAATGATGAGACTGCCTCTCAAATAGCGATGCTTTTAAAACCTAAAATTCTATTGCTTTTAACTAGTGTAGATGGCATATATGAAGATATTAAAACAAAGACTTCTTTAGTAAAAGAAATCTCTGGTAAAGATGTAGATGAAGTTATTGAAAATATAGAGCGTTTTCAAGAGTTTTGTGATGGTGCAAGCCGTCGTGGTGCAGCAGGTGCAAGGGCAAAACTAGAATATATTAAAGAGCCTGTTAGAAATGGGACAAAGGTTATTATTGCAAATAGTAAATACAAAATTGCAGATATCTTAGCTGACAAAGTTCCAATGACTGTAATAGGGCAAAGATAAACTTAAACTAAAAAATCGCATTAATTTGCGATTTTTTTATGCTTTCATTTTCTATTAGTAAATAAAAATTTATCCTTGTGTATAGTACATAAAACTTTTTTGCAAATTTCTATTGCATAGAAAGTCCACCATCAACTGGTAAAACAATTCCTGTAATAAAGTGTGATTTTTCGGAAATTAAAAACTCTACAGCATTTGCAATATCATCGCATGTGCCAATTCTTTGCATAGGTGTATTTACAATCATTTCTTCAATACATTTACTTTCGACATTTGCATTCATACTTGTATCTATGAGACCTGGTGCAATACAGTTTACAGTAATATTTGAAGGTCCCACTTCTTTTGCAAGTGCTTTAGTCATTCCAATTAAACCTGCTTTAGAAGCTGAATATTGGACTTCACAAGAAGCTCCAACAATTCCCCACATAGAGCTAATATTGACAATTCTTCCCCATTTTTTACTAATCATTCCAGGTATAAATTCTCTTGTAACTAAAAAAGCACCTTTTAAGTTTACATTCAAGACTTTATCCCAATCATCATCAGTTATATCTGTAAAAAGCTTAATTTCACTAACTCCCGCATTATTAATTAAAATATCAATATTTCCACATACTTTACTTAGGTTTGATATATCTTCAGGGACTAAAAGATTACATTTAACTGCAATAGAGCCTGTTTCTTTTGCAAGCCATAGGGCATGTTCTTTATGCTTATTGTATGTAAAATATACAGTTCTATTTTCACCACTTAATTTTTTTACCAAAGAACTTCCAATTCCTTGTGAGCCACCAGTTATTAAAATTTTCTTCATAATTTATTCTCCGTTATATATATAATTAATTATGCACTTTTTCGAATCGAATAGCAAAACTTTTAAAATTTAGACCTTTTCGAATCGAATAGCAAAACTTTTTGAAAAATTTATTGTTAAGACATTAAAACAAACAGCCAGTTTAAGTTCTTAAGATTTGAGTTTTTAAAATTCATTTCTTATTTGAACTTAAACTGCTATTGTATAAATATTATTCTTTATCTAAAGTATCAAACTTTAAACAAGATATGGTACACCATCTACATCAGTATCCCAGCTTGGTTTGTAATATACAGTAGTCCCACCATTCCAACCTTCATCCCAAGTATCAGGGGCTGATGTGAGATCAACATAAATTGCTCCAGATATAGAGGCAAATGCATATGTTTTTATCTCAGTAACTCCAGAAGGGATGATTATATATGTTAATGAGGTATTGTAAAAAGCATCAAACTTAATGCTCGTAACTGTGTTAGGAATAGTAAATTTTGAGATGGAAGACTCAGAAAATGCGGATTCTCCAATAGTGGTAAGACTAGGGTTGCTACCAAAGGTAATTTCATTTAGGCGGGTGTTTTTATAAAATGCAAAATCACCTATAATTACCACACTATTAGGGATTTGATAAGTTGTATCTGTTTTGCCACCAGGATAATATATTAAAGTTTGACCGTCCTTACTAAATAAGACACCACCAACTAATGAATAGTTATTACTGTTTTCCACAATTTCTATAGTTGTTAAATTATTTGCACCTATGAATACTCTTTTACCAACTATGTTGACATCATTTGCTAATTTGAAGCTTGTGATGCCACTATTTGAGAATGCTTCATAACCTATTGACAATAAACCACTGTTGTCTTCGAAAGTAACAGTTTGCAAATTGGTTGTACCAAAAAATGCTCCATCTCTAATATGTTTAACTGTATTAGGTATATTAACTTCATTTAAATAACTGTTGACGCGAAAAGCTAGCGTTTCTATCACTTCCGTATTAGCTTTAACAGTGTATGAAATATCTTTTTTCCCAGTAGGATAGGCTATTAAATTTTTTCCATTAGCTGAATACAATACCCCATCATCTAGAGAATATACTGTGCTATTTGGTTCAATTTCAAATTCTATTAAGTTTAGGCAGTTATTAAATATGCTTTTACCAACTATATTAACATTGTTTGCCAATTTAAATTTTGTAATTTTACTACCGTTAAATGCATAACTTCCTATTGTTTCTAATTGACTGCCATCTTGGAATATAACTTCTTCTAAAGCACTTGTGCTGGTAAAAGCATCGCTTTCAATAGTTGTAACGGTATTTGGTATTGTAATAGTTTTTAACTTAGCACAGTTCTGAAAAGCACTTGTTCCTATAGTGGTTAGACTATTAGATAATTTTATCTGTCTAAGACTTTGTGTACTATAAAATGCATTATTTGCAATTTCTGTAACCGTATTTGGTAGGGCAACATAATTTGCTTCACCATTAAATATTTCATCACTACCATTGCCTATTACTTTTATTGGGTATCCGTTATAATACGTAGGAATGATAATTACTTTTATTCCCGCAGAAAAATTATCTATGCTGGTAATTGTAGCAATTTCACTTCCTGCATCACCACTTATTGTTGCTGTGATATAACTTTGAGCAATTGGATCTACTACTGTGGTAAATGTCTTGTTTTCTGTATGGTTATATGGATATGGGAAAGTTACTGGACTTCCATCAAGGAGCCAAGTAAGATTTCCTGTTTCATCATTTATAAAGGTTTTTGCTACGGATTTCCCATAATGAACCTCTTCTGTAATTGTAAGTAGTCCACCGTTGATTGAGTAGGTTATATAATATGGAACATATTCATACTCTAAGAAAAGAGTTGTAGTAGGGTGAACTATCTTAATAGTAAACTTATTATCAACAACTGTTATGCCATTACCGTTAACTGTTAATGTCTTTATTCTCTTTCCAGTAGGAATAGCTATATTAAACTCGACATCTTTACCAGCTATTAATTGAGTATTATCTAAATTGTTATCTACCAAAGTTATAGTATCGGGTAAGGCAACATTTACAGTCTTGTAATGAGGTATCCCTGTTTCTCCGTTATATTCCCAGTTTGGTAAGTAATGAACATCAGCAGTTCCACTAGCCCAGCTTGCATCCCAACCTTCTGCTGGTTGACTTTCTAATTCAACATAAATTGTAATTTTATTTGAGAATCTATCAAAAATATCTTTTCCCAAAGTTTCAACATTATTTGGAATAACCATATATGATAATAGATTAGAACGAAGATTTTTAAATGCCGAATCTCCAATACTTGTTACAGTATTAGGAATTGTAAATGATGTTAAATTAGCATCCATAAAAGCAAAATTACCAATGGTAGTTAAGTTGGTGCCTTCTCCTATATTCACCCTTTCTAGATGAGGCATACAAGAAAAAGCCCCTGCAGAAATAGTTGTAACAGTTGTAGGTATAGTTATTTCGATTAATTTAGTATTACTGAAAAATGCTTGTTCTCCTATTGTCACCGTATTAGCTTTGACAGCATATGTACCTTCTTTACCATTAGGACAGGCTATTAAAGTTTTTCCATTAGCTGAATACAATACCCCATCATCTAGAGAATATACTGTGCTGCCTGGTTCAATTTCAAATTCTATTAAGTTTTGACAGTTATTAAATATATTCTTGCCAACTATATCAACATTGTTTGCTAATTTAAACTTTGTAATTTTACTACCAGCAAATGCTCTATTTCCTATTGTTAATAATTGACTACCATCTTGGAATATAACCTCTGTTAAAGCATCTGTGTATGAAAAAGCATTGTCTCCAATAGTTGCAACAGTATTTGGTATTGTAATGGTCTTTAAGTTGCGACAGTTCAAAAAAGCAAAATTTCCTATAGTGGTTAGATAATTAGATAATTTTATTTGTTTAATATCTTGATTTTTAAATGCATTATTTGCAATTTCTGTAACCGTATTTGGTAGGGCAACATAATTTGCAATGTAATTAAATATTGTATTGCTACCATTGCCTATTACTTTTACAGGATGTTCGTTATAATACTCAGGAATGATAACTACTCTTATTCCCGAATAAAAAACATCTATGCTTGTAATTGTAGCAAATTCATTTCCTGCATTACTGCTTATCGTTGCTGTGATATAACTTTGATCAATTGGGGCTACTTCTGCGGTAAATATCTTGTCTTCTGTATGGTTATATTGATATGGGAAAGGTACTGCTTCTCCATCAAGATACCAAGTAAGTTCTCCTACTTCATCGTCTATAAAGGTCTTTGCTACATCTTGCCCATAATGAACTTCTTTTGTAATTGTAAATAGTCCACCGTTAATTGAGTAGGTTATATAATATGGAATATATTTAAATGTTACTGAAAGTGTAAAATCAACAGCAGGAATATTTATAGTAAACTTGTCATTTGATACTAATGGATAAGAGTTTTCACCTTCAACAGTCATTGTTACTGTCTCTACTTCTTCGCCAGGAGGTGGTGTTATTTTAAACTCGACTTGTGAACCAGCCATTAATTCATCAATATTTAGATTTGTATCTGTTAAAGCTATAGTATCAGGTAAGGTAGCACTTACTGTTTTATAACAAGGTCCTTCTACTTGGTACTCCCAGTTTGGGTTATAGTGAACACCTAAAACTCCATTGTCCCAACCTGTTTCCCAGCCTACATTAGGCTCAGTGCTATTAACATATATTCTTAAAGTTGGCTCTTCACTGTAAAATGCGTTAGCTTCTATTGTTTCAATATTTGAAGGGAAAGGAATAACAACATATTGCATATTTGAAATATTGCTAAATGTTTCTTCTGAAATAGTCCTAATTTTAGGATGAATATCGGTTATATTTAATTTTGTGTTTTTAAATGCTCTCTTACCAAATGTAGTTAAGTTAGCACCTTCCTGATAGACTATACTAGAGAAGTTTACTGCATTATTAAACGCATCATTAGAAATAGTTGTAAAGTTAGACCCTATACCAATAGTTTGCAAGTATTTGTTGCCCATAAATGCACCAACATCTATGATTTGTGTTTCAGAGCGCATGTTATAAGATTGATCAGTTCTAGCTCCTGGGTAGGCAATTAATTTAGTTTTGTCATAGGTATATAAGGCTTTAGCTTCATCTACAAAATATACTTCGCTACCTGGTTCAATTTCAAACTCTGTTAAATTTTCAGTACCATAAAATGCATTTTTACCAACCACATCAACATTATTTTTTAACTTAAACTTTGTAATACCACTATTAGCAAAGGCATAATTTCCAATTTGCGTTAAGGAACTTCCTTCTGCAAATATTACTTCTTCTAAAGAGGTGGTTCCTTTAAATGCTCCTTCTAAAATAGCGACAGCAGTAGAAATTGTTATATTAGTTAAATACTTGCATTCATTAAAAGCATATGCTCCTATTATATTCAAGTCTCCGCTATTTGGTAGTATTACCTTTCTAACATCTTGATTATTAAAAGTATAGCCTCCAATCTGATCGAATAACCCATCATTAGGGAAAGCAACATAATGAACTGGATTTAAAAATAAGTTACTTTCATTTGTTAAGTTTGCAGTGCAGGAATAACCCGCGGGTATTATAACCACCTTAACATTTTCAGGGTTATTTATTTTAGTAATTGTAGTAGCACCAGCCTCAATATATTGTGGAGCAAGCGAGCCTACTGTTGCAGTAAATGTTTTGTTTTCTGTATGGTTATATGGATATGGGAAAGTTACAGGGGAACCTCCAAGATGCCAAGTAAGATCTCCTGCTTCTTCTTTTATAAATGCATCTAATACGTCTTGCCCGTAATGAACCTCTTGTGTGATTATAAATTGCCCACCATTGATGCTATACGATAGGGTATATGGGATATACTCAAATGTTGCATAAAGTGAAAAGTCAACTGCAGGAACATTTACAGTAAATGTATTATCCTCTGATACGTAAGGAGAAGAAGTTACTCCATCAATATTTAATGTTAACGTTTTTAACACTTGACCAGTTGGTGGTGTTATTTTAAATTGAACTTGCGTACCTGCAGTTAATTTTTTCCCTTCTAAACTTTCTACCACACAAGTAATAGTTGAAGGTTTTGTAACATTTACTGTTATAACATAAGGAACTCCATCATCACCAGTAGCCCAGTTTGGTAAATAATAAACGGGGTTACAACCATTCCAGTCCATACCCCACAAATCTGGTGGATTCTCTCGATTCATAAAAATATTAAGGTTGGAGCCCACAAAAGCCATATCCCCTACATAATTAACTTTAGAAGGTATGATTATATATGTTAACTGTGTGCCTCCAAATGCTAAATCATCGATTGTAGTAACTTTATTTGGGATAGTAATTTTTGTGAGAGAAGAGTCTATAAATGCAC
>JAAZJD010000051.1 GCA_012800525.1 Clostridiales bacterium | reverse complement strand
TTAAATGGTCTTGGAAAAGATGCAGCATATATCATCAGCAGAATAAATGGATTTACATATGTAGAAACAACATTTGACCATTTTGAAGAAAAACTAACAGTTGTTAGAGAAGTTCCTTTCAGTGATGGCGAAAGAGCAAAAGTTAAGTGCTATGGTGCAGACGATGTTACTGAAGGTGTTGCAATTATGATACACGAAGGTGTAGACGTAGCCATTACAGGAAATTCAACTAACCCAACAAGATTCCAACATCCAGTTATGGGTACATATAAAAAGTGGGCTATTGAACATGGTAGAAAATTCTTTTCAGTTGCAAGTGGTGGTGGTACAGGAAGAACTTTACATCCAGATAACATGGCAGCAGGCCCAGCATCATATGGAATGACTGATACAATGGGAAGAATGCACTCAGATGCACAATTTGCAGGTTCAAGCTCTGTTCCAGCACACGTTGAAATGATGGGATTAATTGGAATGGGTAATAACCCAATGGTTGGTGCAACAGTTGCAGTCGCAGTTGCAATCGAAACCGCAAAATAGAAAACATAGAAATATTCAGCTTAGCTACTTTTAGCTAGGCTGGATTTTGGGCTGGTGTAGCACAGTCGGTAGTGCGATTCACTCGTAATGAATAGGTCGTCGGTTCGATTCCGTCCACCAGCTCCAATCAAAATTAATATGTGTTTGTGTAAGTCTAATAATATTTTGTTAGGCTTCTTTTATTTGTTTATATTTCCAAAAAAGATAGTAAAAAAATGATTGGTTAGGTGTTAAATAAAATGGTTTTTTATCTGGACATTTATCTGGACATTTATCTTTTTTTGTTTATATTGCTGAAAGAGATAGTGAAGAAAATGATTGATAAGGTATGGGATAAATGTTCTTTTGATATCTATTATCTAATCTATTTATCTGGACATTTATCTGGACAAATTATGCTCATTTTTATATGTTGGATTTGCAAAGCTAGAAGACTTTTAAATTTCTTATTGACAAGTGGACAAAAAACATGCATAATGGACATAGTGATTAAATTAAAAAACAAGGAGACCTTTTTTTATATGGAAATATATTCAATTGCAGATGTCGCAAAAATGTCCAATCAAAGTCAAAAAACAATTCGCAGACACATTGCGGCTGGAAAACTTGGTGCTGAAAAAATTAGTAATCGTTATCGTATAAGCAAAGAAAATTACGAAAGATGGTTAATTTCTGATAGTGATCCAGAGGCAGATAACATTTTTAGTGATATGATTTTAGAAAATCAAAATTTGGACAAAGTTAACTGGATTGATATTTCCGATAAGTGGGCTTATGATGGTTGGTCAAATTTGAAATATCGCAACGGTTATAATTTTATTGATTTATTTGCTGGTGCTGGTGGCTTAAGTTGTGGTTTAACAATGGCTGGATTTACTCCAGTTGCTTCAGTTGAAATATTGCCTGAAGCTGTGGAAACATATAGATACAATTTTTCCGAACAAAAGGGTTTTGATAAAAATGTTCAAACTAGAGATATAAGAGAACCTGCAGTTAAACAAGACCTTTATGATTCTGTTGCTAGTAAACATATCCATTTAATTGTTGGCGGATTTCCTTGTCAAGGATTTAGTATGGCTGGGAATCGTGTTGTAACTGATCCAAGAAATAGTTTGTATCTTGAAATGCTTGAAATTGTTAAGCATATTAAACCCGACTATGTTGTAATGGAAAATGTTGAAGGGTTAAGATCAATGCTAAATGGTAAAGTGGAAGCAAAAATTATAAATGATTATAAGAAGGCTGGTTATAACATTAATGTTGCAGTACTAAATAGTGCAGATTATGGTGTTCCACAAATAAGGCGTCGAGTAATCTTTATTGGTAATCGTTATGGTTTAAAAAACTATCATCCAAAACCAATTTATAAACCTGAAAATTATGTCACGCTTGGTGAAGGAATAAAGAGATTTATGTCTATCCCAGAAAACAAGCAAATAAATCATATTTTTACAAAGCATTCTGCAAAAATGATTGAACAAATCATTGAACTGCCAGAAGGGCAAAGTCTCTATGGTCATTATTCTGATGCATGGAAAAAATCTCCTTGGGATAAGCCTTCTTGCACTGTAAAAGAAAATCACGGAGGAGTAAACATTCATCCTAAACTTCCTCGTGTTTTGACCCCAAGAGAATTGGCTGCTTTACAATCCTTTCCAGATGACTTCATCTTTAAGGGATCAAAAAAATGGCAACTTGTACAAATTGGTAATGCAGTTCCTACATTGTTGGGTAAAGCAATTGGAGTGGCTGTTATGAAAAGCCTTGATAAAATTAATAACATTAAAGATCTTTGATTTGAGTTTTATAATTTATCATCACAATTTTTTAGCAAATGAGGGAGTGGGACCAGAAAAATCATATGTAAAAATCTTTAAGTTTTTAGTTGCGAACGCTTTGGTCATATCAGAAATATATTGATTCATTTCTTGCATTTTAATTTTATTAGCAGGTGATTTTTCTCCGTTTATAAAATCATAACTTTTACTGCAAATAATAATTGGTTGAGTAAGCGATTCACCAAGGCCCAGAGTTTGGTCAACCCACTTGCTGTAGAGGAGGCTTCTGTATATGTGTGAGTTATCAATTTTTCCTCTCATAAATTCTATTAAGAAAATTTTACTTAAGTTTATTTTGTCATCTGATTCTATTATTAAATAATCTATTTCAGTGCGTTCAATACTGTAGGGGAGATAATTGGAAAACCAGATAACCTTATTAACATCGATATCTATTTGGGAAAAAAACGAACTATTACGCGATGACATTTCTTGATTAAATATTGTTTCAAGTACTTTTTCATACTTTACATTATTTTCTGCATTGAAGTACTTTAATTTATTGGGATCAATTTTCATAAGTTCAGGTGTTTGCTTTTCTAATGTCATTTCACCTTTTAGTGTATAGTCTATTTTTAATGGATTTGTTATTGAAATTATGTGATTTGCTGCAAATGGGTAAAATGTGTAATTTGGATTTTTTCCAATGAGTAAAGTAATTAGCTTTGATGTCTCATCTTGAGAAAGAGGGGTAGAGCCACGAGATTTTCCTGCAACTTTTTTCCCTATCATTGTCCAAAGAGGTGTTTTAATATAGGGGCAGTTTAACACATCATATTCATCAAGTGGAGTGTCAAATTTATATGCTTGTTCAATGTAAATTTTAAATGGATAGCGATCAGATTCATATCCCATTTCATAGAAAGGCTTTGAAATTGCTCGATATACACCGTGAATGCGATTTTTTTGGTTACCACTTTTTGTTTCCCAAAGAAAAATATAGTCTCCTATTTCGATTTGTAACATATCAGCCATAATATCAGCAAAAGTTTTTAGCCATAGTTTACCTTCAGGAATAGGGGTAAATATTGATGCAATCTTAGTTTTTATTGTTTTTTGTAATGTGATGTTGTCAACAACAAATAATCTTGCTTTATTCATTTTGCTTCTCCTTTATTTTAATAAGATTTTGGCGTATTAAGTTTTCTAGATTTTCTAGATTAAATCTAAATTTGTAACAAGATCTATTTCTGTGAACTTGAAATTCCCCAATAGAAATATCTTTGTATTTTACAGTATTGCTTTCATTCCATAACTCTATCTGGGGTTTAGTAAAATTAAAAAATTCTGGTTCCCATACTATATTTTTTGCAAAGTCAGCATTAAAAATTTTAAAATTATAAGAATTATCCCTTTTGTAGACCCATAATAAAAAATCCGAACTAAAAAGATGTTCCACATATATAGGCATAATGTCAGCAATATGGGTCAAAACCATTTTTTTGAAAGATTCTTCGGTAACCTCATCTCCATCTATGTATTTTTGGAAATATAAATAGCATGTTGCTGCACTTGGTTGTCCTACTTCTGATGGGCAAACCATTTTACCAGTATTTGTTTTTAATGAGAGAGTTTGTCCATCTTCAAGAATAAAATCATGTGGACTTTTACTGTTCTCACCACGTATTCCTTTTTCAGTACCAGTACTTTTTATTGCTTTTGGCAAAGATTCAAAAGCTTCTTTAATCACTGGAAATATTTCATTTGAAAGAGAAACTGAATAACGGTCTTTATATTCTCTTGGCACATCAATATTGAATAAATTGCAAACAACTTTTTCTGCTGTAATTCCAAATGTTTCATTGGTGTTTTTTTGTTCTACAAGAAGAGCAGAAAGGGCATTCATAATAAATCTAAATTTGAAGGTTCGGTTCTTATGAATTTGAATTTCAGCTAGAGAGTTGCCTTGATATTTTAATGTTGTACTTTCATTCCAGTTAGCTAAACTTCTTGTAAAAGTAAAATTTTTTCTGTCTAAATTTATGTCCACAGTACTATTACTATCAAAAATTGTATAAGTAAAAAATTGATTACCCAAAGATTGAACCCACACAATGTAATCAGAAGCAAAAAAATAATCAATGAAGACAGGTAACATAAGATGAATTTTTTCATACACTATTGCTTTAATTTCATTTTTATCTTTGATATCGAATCCAGCTATATCGGAAAAATGCTCATTAAATGTATTAATCCCAGCTTGTCCAACAATTGGTGGAGCAATTTTATCACCTTTGCGATTGGTGCGAATTGAAAGAGTTGTGCCGTTTGAAAGAATAAAATTATGTGGTGAAAACTTTTCTTTTGGTTGATCTGATGGAACAAATGTTAAACACTTAATAGGAATGAGATTTAATTCCTTAAATATTTTATTGATTACATCATATGATGCTTTTTTATAGGTAGAGTTATAATTTGCTTCAAATTGACTAACGGCATTCGGATGTGGTTCTAAATTGTATTTTTCACAAATGAGTTTTTGAATTGTCATTCCTAATGCAGCATTATTTGTCATTTTTTTTGTTCTCCTTTTAAATAAGCATACTTTACGCAAAAATCAAACATATGCTAATTAATTGTATCATAAAATATTGTGAAAAAATGGATTTAACAAGTTTTTGCATAAATAAGCGAAAGGGACTTGTTTCAAGCAAGAGACATATAATTTATTAATGGAGCGAAAATGTGTCTTTAATATGTAAATATAAAAATAGTGATTTTTTGAAGATTTAATATGCTATCTTATGTTTTTATATTATGCTTGAAAGACCTATATTTAAAATTATAGTATAGCTATACATGGAGATGTGAATAATGAATCAAAAAGAAAATAAATATGATTTATTTATTCGGAATTTATAGCAGAATAAATTGTTTCTAAGGGAAAGTAATAGATGTTATAGTAAAAAAGTTTAGGTTATATTGTTGTAAAAGATAGTGAAGAAAATGATTGATAAGGTATGGAATAAATATTTTTTAAGCATCTATTTATCTGGACATTTATCTGGACATACGATTCTTATATTTCAAAAAACAAAACACTGAAGGCATTTTTCTGTGTTTATTGAACTTTTTTGTGTTAAAATTTAAATATGAAATAATTTATTTATTGGAGAAATCTTATGCCATATGATTATGAAAAGGGAAAAGAAAGCATTTACCAAACTTTAGATGCCACTACTGCGGTTCTCAAATCTGAAAAACATAGTATCCGTGAAATTGATGGTGATATAAAAGGTAAAAATGCCATTAGAAAAAATATATCTTCAATATTTGTTGATATTGTTAATTCTAGGAAATTGTTTAAAAAAGACAAAGATCTTGCAGTCGCCAAAATAATAAGAGTTTTCACTTCTGAAGTGATGAAAATTTTAAAAGACACTAGGCTTTTTGTAAAGATGGGCATTCGTGGAGATTGTGTTTTTGCGATATATGAACTTTCCAATAAGCAGGATATTTTGATGGAAAATCTCGTGGAAATTTATAATATAGCACTTGATATAAATAAATTGAAGCAAATGATTAATGAGATATTTCGTGAAAGAAGTATGCCTACAATTAATTATGGTATTGGTATTGGGACTTCTAAAGATTTAATAATAAGTGTTGGTAAAAAGATTGCAAATGATTTAGTTTTTATCGGACATGCAGTTGTAAATGCTTCAATTCTTTCAGAAACAGCTTCAAGGAGTGGCATAGGAGCAATAGCTATTGATGAAAATACTTATAATTATTTAAACAAATTTTGTGCTAATAGAAATCGATCCTTTGAGGTCAGTGACTTTAAAAAAGAATCAATAAAGGTAGAATTAGTGAAAAAGGAAGAATTAAAGTATTACCATATCAGCAAGATGAAGAAAATTAATTTACAAAATAAAAGATAAAAGAGGAATTAAAGATGAATGCAAATAACAAAAAATTAGTAGATCAAAACGCTGAGGTACCCGCAGATCAAAAAGCTGTGATGCTCGCAGATCAAAAAGCTGAGACACTCAAGATTTTATTAAATCAAATAACTTCGTTTGATAACAAAGCATCTATAATTGTTACTATTCTAGGAATTGTTTTTGCTTTATCATTTACTGTTATAGATGTTATAGCTGGAAAGAGTGCTTGTCAAAAACCTTATATATTTGCGTCCTTTATTTCGTTTTTAGTTTGTGTTTTACTATCTTTCACTTTTGCAATATCAGTGTTTAGCCCGAGAAAAAGGAAAAAGAACATAGTGCATAAAAGGTCATTAACATACTATGAGGATTTAAAAGATATGGATGCAAGAGAATATGAGGATTTATTTAATGCTAGTAATGATGCTGGTGCAAGTATAGAACAAATAAACACAAATGCAGAAATTTGCTCAAAAAAACATAAACACTTAATTCGTTCAATTCGTTGTTTAATATTTGTGGCACTTTTTTTCTTATCAACTGTTGTTTTAATAATATGGTTATAAAAAGTTTATATCCTATGAATAAAATTAAAAAAGTTTCATTTAAGTTGACCTATAAGGTTGTCGTATACCCATCTAAATGAGGCTATTTTATATATATTTTAGTATACGGAGGACAAAAATGAAAAAGAAAATTGTTATATCTATATTAATTTTAATGCTTGTTTTTTCTATTGTTCTGGGGGTGAGTGCCTGTGGCAGGAGAGAGCCTGCAAATGAGTTATTAGAAGTGAGGGTATATGTTAGACCTGAAGATGGCAGAAAGGCTGCATTTACATATACTGAGCAGGGGCCATTAACGGCAAGTAATAAGAGTGAGTTGTATAGAGACTCTTCTATTGGAAATGAAGTCTTTGATCCTTTTATTTTAGGAGAAAATAGGTCAGCAGGCGGATATAACTATGCACATTTTATGGGAAACTCTATGCTTGGTGGATATAGTGAATATGATAATAATGTTTTAAAGGCACCAAATGTAG
>JAAZJD010000050.1 GCA_012800525.1 Clostridiales bacterium | reverse complement strand
TAGATACCACTATGACCAATATTTTTATAACATATTCTTTATTTCTATTTTCTAATAAATATCCAATCTTTCCAGTATATAAATCAAGTCCAAAATAATAAGTTAAAAATATTCCTATTGGAAATAGTAGCGCTGCTTTTAGTGGCGTCCCAGAAACTGATGAATTCATAAAAATAGCAGCTACTCCACCAATTGAAATGGATATACCTGCCATTATCCCAGAAACAATAAGTCTAAGCCATTTTTTAATGTCCTTTCCTTCCGTTAAGCTTGACCCTGTCGTTTCTTTGTTTTTAAAAATTTTCATATCACCTATATTTTAATAAACTTATACTTCTATTGCTAGCAAAAAAGACTCATAAAACATTTTTCTATTAGAGTTAAATTTTAGAGTAAGTGCAACTTTTGAGTAGCCCTTAAAAAGATTGTCAAAGTAAATACAACTTTGTTTTTCATGTTAGCTTGCTTATTCTTGAAAAGTGTCCATCAAAACTCTTGAAAAGTGTTCATCGAAACTCTTGAAAAGTGTCCATCAAAACTCTTGAAAAGTGTCCATCGATATATTATAATAATATTGAGGTGTAAAATGACTTTAAAGAAAAAAGGCTATAAAGATAGGCTAATTGACAAAAAAATAGCAAGATATTTAAATATTTTTGGAGCGATTTCCATCAAAGGGCCCAAGTGGTGTGGCAAGACGTGGACTTCACTTAATCATGCAAACAGTGTTTCATATATGACTGAAAAAAACTTAAGAGATTTAGCTAAAGTTAATCCTAAATACATATTTAAAAAAGAAAGGCCGCAACTTATTGACGAATGGCAATTAGTACCAAGCATATGGGACGCGGTAAGGCACGAGTGTGATACAGACCATAATAAAGGCAAATTTATATTAACTGGCTCCACTACCCTAACAAAAGAAGAAAAAGAGGAGCAGGTTTTTCATTCTGGCACTGGTCGTATCGCTAACATACAAATGTTCCCTATGAGTTTATATGAATCTGGAGATTCAACGGGCGATGTCGCTATTTTAGATATGCTCGAAGATAAAGTAACCGAAAAAGCTTTTGAGCAAACAAATTTGTCAAAGCTTGCTAGATTTATTGTCAGAGGTGGCTGGCCTCAAAATTTGACTGTTGATGAAACAGATATTGGGATCATCCCTAAAAGCTATATCGATTCTATAGTTAATATAGATCTTAATGAAAGAAAAGATAAAAAAAGAGATCCCAATAAAATGAAAATGCTTTTGCGCTCACTTGCTCGAAACGAAACATCTATAGCTAATGTTTCAACCATCATTAAAGATATAGAAGAATATGAAAAATCAGAAGATTTGCTTGCAAGCAGAACCACCGTATTTGATTATTTAAGTGTTTTAGAAAGTTTATTTTTAGTTAATAATCAACCAGCTTTTGACATAAATTATCGTTCATCTAAAAGAATTGGGAAATCTGCAAAAAGACATTTCATTGATCCTTCTTTAGCCTGTGCTGCTTTAGACTTAAATGAAGAAAAACTTATGAATGACTTTGAAACTTTCGGATTAATGTTTGAGGCACTTG
>JAAZJD010000049.1 GCA_012800525.1 Clostridiales bacterium | reverse complement strand
CTTGCAATTGGAAATTCTCTTGCAGGAAAATATGGTGTTCAAATGGCGGGAAGCAAAGAGGCTTGGACAGCTATGCTTGCCCATCAAGAACAAATGAAGGAAGTATTTAGTAGCTTGTTGGCGAGCGGTGTTGAATATGAACTTGCAGTTAAGCAAAGTTTAGCTTTAATTAATCCAATTATTGCAAAAGCAACAAGACAGGGAGAAAGAATTGGATTTTTAATTTCTTCCATTATTTTTACGGTTATTGGTGCGGCATTATTCCAATTTGTTGGTTTGGGAACTAGAGAAAAAATAGCCCCATCAGAGAAAAAGTATTCATTAATTGACAACTTTAAAATTATGTGGAGAAATAAACCATTTAGAAAGATTATGATAAGCGGAGTTTTAGGAAGTCCTAAAATGTTGTTAATGCTCGCTTCTATGCCACTTATTACATATTATTTTGCAAGTAAAAGTCCAGTGATGGCGCTTGTTTATATGGTGCTTTTAGGCGGCACTTTATTTGGTGGCAATTTAGGGGTTATGGCGTTTGTGCCAAAGTTAAATGAAAAAATAAGCAAAAAAAATCTTCACATATGGGGAAATATTATTGGAATTCCGCCGTATTTAGCAGTATATTTTATATATTTAATAGACCCTAGAAATTTAGTTGCTTGGTATTGGTTAATTGTTTCAGCTGTACTTTTCTTTTTTGCTGGAATTTCAATGGGAATTACAACGGTTGTTCAAACATATATGATCGCAGATTGCGTGGACTATGAAGAGTATGAAAATAATGTTAGACCAGATGGTGTGTTTTTCTCTGGACAAACATTTATAGCAAAAATTACGACAGGTATAGCAACATTATTGTCTGGATTAATTTACTCAGCTTATGGTTTTTCGGATGCCAATGTTGATAAGGTTAACGCCTATGTTTCGGCAGGGCAACAACCTAGGTTGATACCAGAATTTGATCCATATATGAGAGCTTTATTTGTGATGGTTTCAATTCCACCAGCAATTGGATGTTTGTTAAGTATATTGCCAATGATAAATTATCCGTTAACTGATAAGAAAAGCAAAGAAATTCTTGAAGCTTTGATTATAAGAAGAGCTGGAGCTATGGCAAATATTACTGATGCTGTTATAGATTATCAAACTATAAGTCTTTATGGCGAAACCGTTTCGTTAGTTGAAAAAGTAGATTCAGAAGAAGAAATTGATTCTAAAATTGAGGTAGATGGCGAATAGTTTATAATTATGTAGTTAAAAGGAAAGCTCATATGACAAGTATGAGCTTTTCTTAGTAAAAGAGAGGGAAATAATGAAAATTTTAATAATAAATGGACCTAATATTAATATGATAGGAGTCAGGGAGCCTGAAATTTATGGAAATAAAACATATTTGGAACTTTGTGGCTTTTTGAAAGATAAAGCGAAAGATTTAGAGCTTGACGTTGATATTTTTCAATCTAACTATGAAGGTGATATTATAGAAAAAATTCAACAAGCGTATAATTTTTATGATGGAATTATAATTAACGCAGCGGCTTATACTCATACAAGCATTGCAATACTAGATGCATTAAAAGCAGTAAATATTGATACTGTTGAAGTACATTTGAGTGACATTGCAAAAAGAGAAGACTTCAGAAAAACTAGCTATATATCTAGTTATGCAACAAAAGTTTTTGCAGGAGAAGGATTTGATAGTTATTTGCGAGCTTTGGAATATTTTTCAAATAAATTAAATTCCCCTGAAAAATAATATAAGTATCAATATTTGAAATCGTGGTATTTGCCAGATTTGGTTTTCAATCTGGCAATTTTTTCAATTTGGAAAAAACATAAGCTATAAAATGTTATATATGTTATACTAATTTTACACAAAGATTTTGTAGAAGGTTATAAGAATGTATATAGTTGATTTGTTAGATGGTAAAAAAAGCAGACTTTCATTTGAGATATTTCCACCCAAAAGAGGAATGCCACTTGAAGGCTCAAAAGAAATTATCAAAGAAATGGCAGCACTAAACCCGGATTTTATTTCTGTAACATATGGTGCTCTTGGTAACGATTCGGACAATAATGTTTTACTGGCAAAAGAAGTTAGTAATAACGGAGTTCCAGCTTTAGCTCATATGACATGCATTAATGCAACAAAAGATAAAATTGCAAGGGAATTAGAGATATTAAAAAAGAATGGAATTAAAAATATTCTAGCATTAAGAGGAGATAAACCAAAAGATGGAAGCGAGGTTAAAAGTGATTTTATGTATGCTTCTGATTTAATTGAGTTTATAAAAAAGCAAGGTGATTTTTGTGTTGGTGGTGCTTGTTATCCTGAGGGACATCCTCAAGCAGGGGGAGTAGAAAAAGACATTGATAATTTAAAGAAAAAGGTTGATGCTGGATGTGATTTTTTTATAACACAAATGTTTTTTGACAATAATATACTTTATAACTTTATGTATAGATTGCTAAGAGCAAAAATACAAATTCCTGTTTTAGCAGGTATTATGCCTGTAACGAATGTTAGACAAATGAAAGGTATTATTGAAATATCAGGAACAATGCTTCCAGCTAAATTTAAAGCAATGGTTGAAAAGTTTGGAAGTAATCAAGATGCAATGAATCAAGCAGGTATAGTATATGCATTAGGTCAAATTGTTGATTTAATTGCAAATGGATTTAATTATGTTCATTTATATACTTTAAATAAACCTTCAATCGCAAAGGCTATAACAGAGTCATTGTCTTGCATAATATAAAAATACGTAGTGACTTTAATAACGAATTGGTAATATGGATTTTATTAAGAATTTAGGAAAAAGGTTGATAATTTTTGATGGAGCAATGGGCACGATGCTTCAAGAGGAAGGACTTCAAAATAATGAAAGTCCTGAACAGTGGTGCATTAGTAATCCTGAAAAAGTTTTGTCAGTTCACAAAAGATATTTAGAAGCTGGAGTTGATGTTATTATTACAAATACTTTCGGCGCTAATCCCCATAGAGTAGGAAAAGACTCATCAAAAATAGTTTCAAAAGGTGTTGAGATTGCAAGACAAGCTGTAAAAGAACAAAAAAAAGGTTTTGTTGCTTTAGATATTGGTCCTTGTGGAGGTTTGTTAAAACCAATTGGAAATTTAGATTTTGAATATGTTTATAAGTGTTTTAAAACTGTAATCCTTGCTGGTAAAGAGGCAGACTTAATTATAATTGAGACAATGTCAGATATCTATGAGCTAAAAGCTGCTATTTTAGCTGCAAAAGAAAACAGTTCTTTGCCTATAGTGGCAAGTTTTACAGTGGATTTAAATGGCAAATTATTAAACGGAGCTGATCTGGAAACTGCTGCGACAGTTATTGAAAGTTTAGGAGCCGATGTTATAGGACTAAACTGTGGTTTTGGAGCAGAAGAATTAAATAAAATGCTTCTTTCATTGAAGGAATACACTAATCTCCCAATATTAATTATGCCAAATGCTGGTATGCCAGTTATTATAAATGGTAAAGCTCAATATTTAACAACTGATGTTGAGTTTGCAGCAAGTATTAGAAATATTGTTAAAGATGGTGCCTATTTAGTTGGCGGTTGTTGTGGGACTAATCCTTTGCACATGAAAAAAGTAGTTGAATTTTGTAGAGATTTGCCACTAACAAAAAGAAAAGAAAAAGTTTTTTCAAGAGTAAGCTCATATGCTAAAACAGTCAATTTTGATAAGACTATCATTGTTGGAGAGAGAATAAATCCAACAGGAAGAAAGTTAATGAAGGAAGCTTTGAGAAGCCTAGATTATAATTTCATTGTAGATGAAGCTTTGTTGCAAGAAGAGCAAGGTGCGCATATTTTAGATGTTAATGTAGGGCTTGCAGATATAGATGAAAAAAAGGTTTTAACTGAGTCTATTGAACATATTCAAGCTGCGAGCATTTTACCGCTTCAAATAGATACATCTAATGAATACGCATTATCACAAGCTCTTAGAATATACAACGGAAAGCCTCTAATTAATTCTGTCAATGGAAAGCAATCTAGTATGGATACAATCTTTCCATTAGTTTCAAAATATGGTGCTATGGTTGTTTGTTTAACATTGGATGATGGTGGTATTCCGGATAATGTAGAAGGTAGAATAGAGATAGCTAGAAAGATTTTAACAGAAGCTAAAAAGTATAAAATACCTAAGGAAAACTTGATTTTTGATGCTCTAGCAATGACTATAAGTGCTGGCAAAGATAATGCAAAAATAACTTT
>JAAZJD010000048.1 GCA_012800525.1 Clostridiales bacterium | reverse complement strand
CGCATTCGGTTATTGATAGTATGGAAGTGGAGTCAAAAGACAATAAAACAGTTATACTTGCTTCTACAGGCACAGGTATGGTGAATATTGGCAAACTTACCATATCCCCTGAAGGTCATATAGCTACTTGCAATATTTCTGATTATGAAAAGAAAGATGAGACTGTTAGCACTTGGCTTATAAACGCAGAAGGTGTATATGAAGCATTTTTAAGTGATAAAGTTGCCACCCTTAACTTCCCTCTTTCTATTAAGGACAAAGATGGAATACGTATAGTTCGTTCTCGCGAAACTGCAATAGGTAATTTTTGTGCTGATGCAGTACGTACCGTATTCAATGCTGACATTGGGATGTGTAACGGAGGTGGTATTCGTGCAAGTCTTGAAGCTGGCGACGTTAAATTGAGCGATTTAATAGAGGTTCATCCTTTTGGGAACTTGAATTGTGTAGTTAAAGTTACAGGCGTAGAAGTACTTGATATGCTTGAGTATTTTTATAAGGATGTACAAAGTGAATATGCAATTGGTGATAAAGCATATGGTGAATCTGGAAGTTTTATGCAAATTTCAGGGCTTAAAGTAAAGGTCGACACATCAATTGAGACTCCTGTGAAAATGGATGAAAAAGAAAATCTAATAGGTTTCAAAGAAGGCACACGTCGTGTAAGTGAAGTGTATGTTGAAAAGGAAGGCACTTGGTATGCGATAGATCCTTTAGCTACTTACACTCTTGCAGCATCTAATTATATAATTAAAAATGGTGGTTGTGGTATGGGAATATTAATGAAGGATCATGAGCTCATAGTTGATTGTGCACAGCCAGATTATCAAACACTGATTGATTATGTACAAGATTATCTCGCTGGTGATTTTTCTACTTATCAAACCACAGCTGGTCGTATAACTATTAAATAAAACCATTTTCAAATTATTAAATCACTATCAAAAAGCAAAAAAACATAAATAGTATTGGAGATGGTGGTGTTAAGTTTTCTGGTTATTAAATCACTATCAAAAAGCAAAAAAACATAAATAGTATTGGAGATGGTGGTGTTAAGTTTTCTGGTGATATTGTAAAAGGTTTAGCTGCAGGAGCAAGCGCTATTATGGTAGGAAGTTTAGTTGCAGGAACAAAAGAAAGCCCATATGAAAAACGACATTGATTGTATTACAAGATAACAACATTTTCTTTAAGACTAGAACGCTTTGCATAATGCAAAAATCTCTTTATTTTGTGTTTTGCTGGTTTGAGAGTAAAATTATATTAAGAAAAGAAACGGTAATATGCTAAAGTTTTAAATAAATATATGAAACTAATGTTATTAACCATTTATAAAGGTTAATTTTAAATAATATTTTATAGAGGTGAGAAAATGTCTAAAGAGATTAAACGCACATATGTTCCGTATCAAGAATTTCCGGAAAAAAGTAAACAAATTGAGTACACAGCACCTACACCGTTACTAGCAGAGGATGGTACTTTACTTGCAAAAGGTTGGGCAAGACGTAATTATTTTGATTTCGATATGAAAAAAGTATCAAAACGTTGGCGTAAGGAATGGGAATTTTACTTAATTAGCAACAGAAAATATCTAGTAATTGTCAGTATCGCAACAGTTGCTATAGGTGGATTTATGGATGTCTCCATTGTTGATTTGGAAAAAGGAGAAAATGTAGAAAGTGCAGGTACATTGTTTTTTGGTAACAAATGTAAATTAACCGATAAAGGAGATGAGCCAGGCGGTTTTTCTTTTTGTGCTAACAAAACAAGTTTAGAGGTTATTAATACTGATAGAAGTCGCGAAATACATTTTAGAAAAGGCGATGACATTTATTGTGATTTTCAAATGGATTTATTTGAAGACCATGAAAGCCTTACAACTGTATTTCCTTTTCATGGTGATAAAAAGAAATTTTTCCTAACAACTAAGCAAAACAGTATGCCATGTGCTGGGACTTTCGTCAATGGTGATAAAAAATACACATTCACAAAAGAAGATACTTTTTGTTGTATGGATTGGGGTAGAGTAGCTGCTCCTAGAAAATTTGTTTGGTATTGGGGTAATGGATCTCAATATATTTATGATGATGAAGGAAAACGTCATATATTTGGATTTGAAATCACATGGGGTATTGGCGATGAGAGTTATGCTACAGAAACATGTCTATTCTATGATGGGAAAATTCATAAAATAGGTGCAGTTGATGTAAAAGTATTTCCTAAACCAGATAAATATATGGAACCGTGGCATTTCATATCTGAAGATGGACGATTTAATATGACGATGACTCCTAGTTATGATAGACATTCAGATATGAATATCGCCTCACTTTTCCGTATGCATGTTCATCAAGTATTTGGCAATTGGAATGGTACGGTTATTTTAGATGATGGAACTAAGCTTAAAATCAAAGATATGCATGCCTTTTGCGAATATGTAGAAAATAAGTGGTAAAAATACTCTACTTTAAAAAACCATACCTATATAAAAGTTAAATTTGTCTTATAAAAAGGCTTATACATATGACAAAAATATAACTTAATTTTGCCATAAAAACTGATCTCCTTAAGTTAGATTTTGCAAGTCCAACTTTTGGGGGTCAATTTATTTTTTTGTGTTTAATTTTCTTGATAGGTATATAACTATTTTATTCATTTTTCAAAATATTGGTCAGTTTTAGTTCAAAATATTGGT
>JAAZJD010000047.1 GCA_012800525.1 Clostridiales bacterium | reverse complement strand
GAACCAGCAAGGTATTATTTAAGGGTTGAAGACAATGCAGGTAATGTAAATTATTATTTTTTCTTAAATCATAGTGAGAAAACTAAAGATTTTAGATATTATGTGGATATGTATATAGGGACGATTCCTACAGCACAGCCTGTATATGTTAAACCACTTTTTGATAATTATATTCAATTATTAGAAAGCAAAAGAGATTTAACTAAGCTGGAGACATATAATAGTTTTTTGGCAGAATATCATAAAGAAGTTAAGATTTTTGAGCTTGGCAATTATGGAAATGAAACAAAGTTAGCATCATATCAACAAATGCTTATTAAAAAACAAGAGTTAGATAGTTTATATCAAACTCCAAAAGTTAATTGTTATGTGAATGGAAATATGCAAACTGATAATGAAAATGATTATAATATTAATTTACGATTTGAGAGTCAAAATTTGTTTGAAAATATTGAAGGTTTTAAATATGGTGAAAAAATAGATCTATTTTTCATATTAGAATCTAAGCCTATTAGAACGATGCCAAGTATAAATCCGAATAGATCATATCGTTTTCTTGTCAATGTCAAAAAAGACGATTTAGATTGTGAGTTGAAAGAAGATAAGATGTTTATAGAGTTTAGATTTTCTTCCCATGTTAAATGCGTGAAATTTAATAACCAATTATTAAAAAATGGTTCAGAGATAATGGTTGATTTACAGGAAAATTTAGAGATAGAGATGTTTGATGTTCAATATGCCAAGAAGTTTAATGTAATTTTTTACTCTGTTTCTACGATTGTTTTTGTTATTTTGTTTGTTCTTTATGTGTTGATAGTTGTAAAAAAACTTAAAGGTTTTTGCTTTAATTTTAATAATTATTTTGAATTAAATAAATAGTTGGTTAGGACATTCAATTTGTTTTTACAAGGAACTATAAACTTTTTTAAGTCGTTATGTTATAATGATACTCATACGATGTAAGTTTTGATGCTATGAAATACTTTAAAAAGACCATGGAATATTTGTTTATTTTAGGAAAAGGCAAAAGGATAACTATTCTTTTCTTATTAGCTTTGCCAATGGGTATAAGTTTAGCCTTTTTTGCTCCTAATTCAATATTATTTAATTGGTTAAAAAATTATTCGGTAGGAAATCAAAATTTTTGGCATGCTTGGAATTTTTATGGTCAAATTAAACCTTTAAATATGCTTATAGCTGTATTTGCGACAGTAATTTCTACTTTTATTTCCTATTCAATTATGACAACCGTAATATCAAGGAGTATGCGAGTTGGAGTATTTAAAGTTCATAATTTGTTATATGAAATCAATGAAAATTTTTTTGCTATATTTTCATTTACTATAACTGCTGTTATATTTGGATTTTTATTTAAGTCATCATGTTCTTTATTTTTTACTTTATGGCAAGGAATTGCTTCTTTATATTTGTCAATGATTTTATCAGTAATTACATTGATTTTATTGATAGGACTTCTATGCATGATATTTGCATATATGTGTCTATTTGTTCCTTATATGAGTATAAATGGGTTAAAATCTACGGCGGCAATGTCAGAATCAATTGGAAGATTTGGCAAAAAACGAGCAAAAAAACTGTTTTTTTCAGTGTTATTACCAGTTTTGAGCTGTATAACATTGGGAGCACTGGCTGGTTTTTCAAAGTATAGATTTGTAGGAATTATAGTTGATAGCATTCTTTATACTTTTTTAAGTGTTTATGTGCTAGCTCTCTCTTTTGTTGCCTATTATCATATTGAAGGATTGGATAGAAATGACTATACAAAAGAATATTATTATAAAAATACAAAGGATAAATTATGATATATAAACATTCATTAATGGCGGGGATATCAAACTTGGATTTGATATTGAAAATTTTAGTTTATATTGTTGTCTTTATGTTGATTGCAATGGCTTTATTTACAGCAATTGCTGTGCCAATTTATCATTCGATAGGAGAAAGTTTCGATTTGAGCAATAGAATGGATGTACTTCATAAAAAACTAGCCTCAACAAGGATAACAATCAATGGTGTAGATGAAACCTACAAGGATGTTAGGCAATTTTTTGAACAGGACGCACAAAAAATCGGTGCAGCTTTAGGAGTTTATATAACTTTTTTTATGTTTATTTTATTTTTTACCTCTCTAATGTTAGTGCCAGCAACCGTATTGATGCATCAAAGAATGACAACTGGTTTTTCTACTAGTTTTACAAAAGCTTTGATAGGTAATTTAAAACAAAGCCTTCAGTTTGCTTTTATAAATACAATTTTAGGTTTAATATTAAATTTTGCATTAGGAGTGATTTTATACTATATTACTTTTACACTGTATTTAGGGCTAAAAGTTGTTGGATTATCAATTGCTGTATTGATTGTTTCATTTATGCAAGGATTAAAAAGTGTGTTAATTAGTCAATGGTTACCCAATATCGTAATTGAAAAGAAGGGTATTTTAAAAAGTCTTGGAAACAGTGTTAAGGTTTCTTATAAACTAATGTCTGATCTTTTGCCATTTTTTACATTTTTAATTTTAATAGTAATAACAGTTTCATTGGCTACATCTGTATTTACTGCTTATTTAATGCCAATTCTAATTTTTTCTCTTTTTGGCATTTTTTTAATTAGTGCAAACATAATATCATATTATCGAACAAATAAACAAAATTATATGATTAATGAACAAAGGTTTACTTTTGATGATTTGTGATTTATTATTGATATGTGGGGGGGGAGGTTAAATAAATGGATAAAATAATTATATTAATTTTAAGTATTCTTGGAATATTTATATTAATTGCGTTTGTTATTGCTATAGTATATTTTAAAAATAGAAAAAATCGTCCTAATATAAATGAAATACTCAGTAAAGATCAGCTATTACAACTGAATGAAGCATATCCACAAAACACACAAATATCGGTTGCACCTTACAAAGTTAGAAAACAAATGCTTCCTTTGTCTTTAATTGCACAATATTATTTAGATAGTACAGAAAAAGTTGATATTAATTCTTTAAAATGTAAGGGCCTTATTGCCCAAAGTATAAACAAGATAGGCATTTACGGTAGCAGTGAAAACATACCACCTTTACTTGTTGAAACAAATTATATTGATTTTTATGCTTTAAACTGCATCGAAAATGCTAATGGAAAAGTTATTTTAAAAAAGATGCAATAAAAAAACATTTATTGCTGATAAAAAAAAGCTCTAGAATATAGAGCTTTTTTTGGTGCCGTTAGCCAGAATCGAACTGGCACGATATTGCTACCGGGGGATTTTAAGTCCCCTGCGTCTGCCTATTCCGCCATAACGGCTAATGGAGGCACCACCCAGATTTGAACTGGGGATAAAGGTGTTGCAGACCTCTGCCTTACCACTTGGCTATGGTGCCACTTTTTACTAAAAATTAGTATAACATATCAATTTATGCTTGTCTATTGAAAAATTTTAAAATGACAAAATATAACCAATTTAAGACAACTGTTCTTAAAAAATTGTTTATAATGAAGATATAAAAATCATATAAAGCTTTAAGTTTATAAGTTTTGTTTTGCTTTAGTCAAATAAGCAATAATGTTATAATGTTATCATAAGAGGAAACTATGAAATTTGAAGATATTAATATTATTTATGAAGATAATCACTTGTTGGTTGTTGTAAAGCCACAAAATATGCCTGTATGCCCAGATTCTTCTAGGGATCAGAATCTTTTAGATTTACTTAAAGAATATATTAAAGTTGCAGAAAATAAATCAGGAGAAGCTTTCTTGGGTTTAGTTCATAGATTAGATAGGCCTACTGGCGGGGTAATGGTATTTGCCAAAACATCGAAAGCAGCCTCAAGACTTTTTGAAAGTATAAAAGAACAGGTGTTTGAGAAATATTATCTCGCGATAGTAAAGGGGGTCCCAAAGCAACCAAAAGGTATAATTAAAGATGCACTATATAAAGATATTAATAAAAATCAAGTTTATTGTGTGCCAATTGCCACAGAAG
>JAAZJD010000046.1 GCA_012800525.1 Clostridiales bacterium | reverse complement strand
TTTTTGCCCTGAAAACCATTAACTATCACCGAAAATCATAGAAATCAGTATTAAATGGCCTATTTTTAGCGTTTTAAGCACAAAAAAAGCCTTGATAATTGTATCAAAGCTTCACTAGGCAGATGGTAAATGATTACCCAAAGAATACAATTCAAAAGTAATTGTTCAATTGTGAAACCCACCAAAATAATCAACATCATTAAAAATTTTTAAGCTGCATTTACGAACTATATTTAATTATAATTAAAATGTGTCAACTGTTTTAATGCCTTTATCTTCACGAGCTTTTTCAGCAAGTTGAGTAAGTTTGGCTTGATAATGCTTAACATTTTTAATATACTCCATGTTATTTAAACCCAAACCAACACCACGAGCTCCGGAGTGTAAGGTTAAGGTTCCGTTTCCTAAAATATTTGCAGTTGCTCTAACTGTTTCAATTTTATATAAAGGAACAGTTATTGAATGTTTAGTGAAAACCCCTTCTTCAACATAGATATTTTTATTGTCATAACTATATTTTCTTGATTTAATCTTAGCAAGTCGAATAAAAAGTGGAATAAATAATAAAACCCAGCTCCAAAGTGCAAGCCATATTAGGCTTAAATAACTTTTTTCAATATTGTTCATAATACAACCCTTTCATGATTCAAATAATAATTAATTATAACCGACCATCAACAACAAAATCAAGCATTTTATTACGATGAGTTACCCCTTTTTTTGGCACCGCTTTGGCGTTTTCATGGTTTTTATTAAATTATGCGGTGAAAAACTATGAATATAACCCTTTTTAGCCATTTTTAAGCGAAAACACCCCGTTTTTCCTAGTAAGATTAATCTCAGAAATATGTGAAAGTGACATGTTTTTTTCCATGTGCAACTTACACATTTTTAGCTTTTCTCGCATCGTTATTCGCATAAAAAACAGCTCCCTTTCTGGTGGGTTTTTATATTATACCCTCTCCAAGATTTGGAAGCTAATTCATAGGCAGATGTTTTTAACGTTTCCTAATGATACGAAAGTCGTTAAAAGTAGTCCAAGTGTTGTAATCATAGATAGTCTCCTTCCTAAAAGAAAAATCACCTAACATTTAAAAATAATGTGTCAGATTCAATTAAATATTCATCGTCGTAAACTGATGGTACATGAACATCAAAGCTCGTAGTAGGTGTCAATATTTGGGTGACTTCGTAGTTTTGTTGGCTCGGATTTTTATTTGCAGGAATAAAACTTACGGCAATTTGATATTTGGAAAAGTGCAAGTTCTCGTCAAAGTCAATTTTCACAATGGTTGAGGAGGTGTAGTACTCGTAATAAACAAACAAACGATTGTTAATAAATTCTGCCTTTTTGGCATTGAATATTTCGGGATACTCCGTATTTGAAATGGCTTTTGCGGCCAATATGACACTATTTATATTGTATAACCGGGTTTCAAGAATGACATTTTCGATTTGGTCTGTTCCATAGGTTTTTTCTGTCCAAATTTCTCCACTAGGAGGGTAATTATTATAACGAAACATTCTATGAGCAGCATGCCCATCCCATAATACTTCTTCAAATGTTTCATATGGCAATGTTGAACCTGCATCTCGAACCAAATAATGATCAAGTTTAAGGGCGTTAACTTTAAATTTATAAAATGGATTTGTCTCATACAGTAATTCGAATTCGCCACTGACATTGTAGGTTTCCGCAGTATATACACTCGAATTATCAAAGAACTCGCGCTTGAAAGAAGTTAAATTATAATAGTTGTTTTCAAAGTTATAACGCTCTGGGTGCACTAAATTGTATTTACCTAAAAAAACAGCTAAATCAGTTTGTTTTTTATTCGCTCGTGTACAACCAGTAATGGTAATTAAAAAAAACAAACAAATAGCTTTGATTTTAACTCGGTTTAGATGTGGCATGTATCTATTGTGTATAAGAAACTATGTTTTGTCAAATTAAATTATCAAAAGTTTGTTAGTTGTTCTAGTCTTTCCAATTATGGCTCCATTCAATTTTCTATTTATTATTTAAAATACAAAATGGCAATTGGTGAATCGTTTGAATTTATCTTTTCTATGTCATTTTTAGAATTTTTTATCGTATTTATTGGAAGCCGTAGATACAAATCCTATATGTCCATCAATTGTAAAGACAGATTAAATATGTAGTTTAATTTAATATTTAGCGTACGAACATTGTCTATAATCGTAAAATTGGTAGATAATCGTGTAAAATTTTAGCATCCCCACCCAAATCGTGTGTTTTTTTAGCCCCCCCTATTCATATCGTGTAGAATTTTTAGCACCCCTCACTCATATCGTGTAAAAGTTGAGCAAGGCCAATACTTACCTCTTAAATATCAGATTGATATTTCAGTCTAAAAAATAGTTAAATATCAAAAATCGACTAAAAACTATCATTTTATGGAAGTTTTCTCTAAAATAATGCAAAAAAAGGTCTGATATTGTATCAAACCTATGCATTCAATATGGTACAACCGATGGGACTTAAGCCCAATGCAACCCCTCTCCTTGTAATCGTTCAATCGTGCAACCCCACCCCCTAATCGTTCAACTAGTAGGTTTTCAATAGTATATATTTCCCCCTATTTTTTGCCCTGAAAACCATTAACTATCACCGAAA
>JAAZJD010000045.1 GCA_012800525.1 Clostridiales bacterium | reverse complement strand
TAGGAGTCTCTTCTTTTATTGTTTCTTCAACTTCTTTCATTTCTTTTACTTCGTGAGGATTACTTGCTTCTGGAACGAATCTATCAATTAGTAAAATGAGAGCAATGCCTGCAAAAAACATCAATATTGCATATAAATAAGCACTTTTATCTCCATATTTAGGTTTTAATATTTCAATAGATTCCATTAGCATTTCCGCAAGGGAAATGTAAATCATTACACCAGCAGACAATCCTAGTGTAAAGGATAAAAATTTTCTATTTGGTTTTTTTGATAAAAAAGCAATTAAACTTCCTATACTTGTAGATAATCCTGCAATTATAGTTAAGCCAAACGCTAATCCAATTTGCTTAGGTTCCATAATCTTCTTCTTTTAAGCAAAAATTGCATTCTTCTCACCATAAAATATATATTATAAGGTTATTTTAAGCAAGTAAAAGCGAGCGTGCCTATATATTGTAGAGGTATCAATGTTATACAAAAAGTTATTTAAATAAAATAGATATATTTAAATACATGAATCAAAATCACTATTAGAGAAAGTGTTAATTTTTCTTGAATTTAGAATTAGATGATTGCTTAAGCAGGTAATGTTATTGCAATGTTGGGCAATGTTATTGTAATGTTGGGCAATGTTGAAGTTTTTATATTTATGTTATAAAGAAATTAGGTTTTTAATTAATTTTTAAAAAGTGTATATAACTAAATTTTTTAAATTAGGTGATTAGTTGCTTATTTATTACACTATGTTGCATGTTCAAGAAAAATAGATAATAATATTGTTGTGTGCTTTATGCTTGATTATCATATTAGCTAAATACCAACAATATAACTTTAGGATGTATAATTAAATTATGAGAATAAACATAGTAGCAGTTGGCAATATTAAACAAAAGTATTATTTAGAAGCAATTAAGGAATATGCTAAGCGTATATCTAGATATGCAAAATTTGATATTACTGAAGTGAAAGAGTTTGGTGATAATGAAAAAACTCTTTTGCAAGAAGAGGTTGGTATTTTAAAAGCATTGAAAGGTAAAGTAATACTGCTAGATTTAGAAGGCGATGATATTTCAAGTGAAGAACTTGCAGGGATTTTTAAGGACAGTGCAGTATATGGTGATTCTGAAATAACTTTTGTTGTTGGTGGTTCAAGAGGGGTTAGTAATAATGTGAAAAATGCAATACCAAATAAAATTAGATTTGGAAAAGCTACATATCCACACCAATTGATGAGAGTAATATTAGCTGAACAAATATATAGGGCTTTGTCCATTAATGCGGGCTCTGATTATCATAAATAACCAAGGTTTTATTATAGAATGTCTATGAAATATACAGAAAAACAATTAAAAAACTTTATGTCACTAGCTTTAGGGGAAGCTGAAAAGGCAATCATTAATGGAGATGTTCCAATTGGAGCTATTGTTGTAAAAAATGGTGCAGTCATTGCAAAAGGTTTTAATGAAAAGGAAGTTTTAGGCGATGCAACAGCACATGCAGAAATGCAAGCAATAAAAAAAGCTAGCAGAGCTTTAGGTGGGTGGTGGCTTGAAGGATGTGATATATTTGTAACACTTGAACCTTGTTTGATGTGTTTTGGTGCAATGCTAAATGCAAGAATAGATGGCATATATTATGGTGCATATGATAAAAGATTTGGCGCATTTTCTGCGAATAAACTAGATAAAGAGTGTCAATATAATCACGAGATTTCAATTAATGGCGGAATTTTAGAAAAAGAATGTGCTAAATTACTTAGTGATTTTTTTAGCAAAAGAAGATCTAGCTAAAGACTCATATTTAAAGACATTTGAACCTTTAAATGAACCTTTATTTGAACCTTTATTTGAACCTTTATTTGAACCTTTAAATGAGCCTTTAAATGAGCCTTTAAATTGTGTAAATACGCAACTAGTATTGCCTAATTTTAAAAAGTGAAATTTTATTTGAACCTTTAAATGAACCTTTAAATGAGCCTTTAAATGAGCCTTTAATTTTTCTTATATACTGGATTAACAAGCTGAAAATTTTAGACTAATTTTTAGAGTTTTTATGTTTTCGATTTTTAAAATTGCATTATTTGTATTTTACATATAAAATTTTGTATATAGGTAACTTGGTTGGAGATAAAAATGGATAGGACTATTTTAGTTGTAGGACTTGGAAATTTTGGAAAAGAATATGAAAACACACTCCATAATATGGGGTTTTTAGCAATTGATAAATTGGCTAGCAAGTTTTCAAAAAGTATTAAAAATGCGGAGTGTAGAGCTTTAACTTCAACATTTCAATTTAAGGGAAATAGGATAGTTTTAGCAAAACCTTTAACATATATGAATCTATCTGGGGAAGCTGTAAAGAGTTTAGTTAATAAATATAATGTTGAAATTGAAGACATTATTGTACTATATGATGATGTGTACATTGATAGATATACTATAAGGGTGAGAGAATTTGGCTCAGCAGGTACTCATAAAGGAATGAAGGATATCATTGACAAGATGCAAACGCAAAAAATAAAAAGAGTGCGCTTTGGTGTAGGGCAAGGGGAAGGTATATTGACAGACTATGTTTTATCAAAGATATCTTCAAAAGATATGAAGACATTTGACAGGGTTTTTGATGTTTTTGCTGAAAGATTTGTTGATTATTTAGTTGATGATAACTTTATGGAGTTTATGCAAATCAATGCATGGAGCATTGAAGAATAAAACTAAATAACATATTCTAAAAGTAACTAAATAAATTAAATTTAAAAATTCTCTAAATTTGGTAAAGAAAAATAGGTTATTATGATAGAATAAAAATATAAATAAATGGAGGTTTCTTATGGACAAGTATGTATGCTTAGTATGTGGTTATATTTATGATCCTGCAGAAGGTGATGCAGATAGTGGAATTGATGCAGGTGTGGCTTTTGAAGATTTACCAGATGATTGGCTTTGCCCACTATGTGGCGTTGGTAAAGACGAGTTTGAAAAGGCATAAAAAAGAGCAGCGTAAGCTGCTTTTTTAATTGTTATTTTACAATAAAATTTTATAATTATTTTTTAACGTTGACTCCATAAAGGTGAGTTAAATTCATATCTTCAGGAATGTTTTTGCCATGCTGTCCAAGACCATACCATTCGCGATGAGTTCCATGATCTGGGGCAAAGGTCATAAAGGTGTTATATTCTGACCAATGTTTTTTAACTGCTTTTGCAAGCATGACAAAATATTTAACATAGTTTTTTGCAGCTTTTTTTGCAAAGATTGATTTTGGATGTGTTGCATGCATAATATCATCATATTGCTGGTTATATATTTCAATGACATCATAATCGCTGTTTTCAATTAACTCTAGAGATTTTTCAATAACAGGTTTATCATATTTTAGTAGGTAATAATCGATATCTCTATTTGCAAAAATCTTTGGTATGCTTTGACCTTGAACTGCAACCATTGCTACTTTTTTGCCAGCTCTTCTTAGACTATCAAAAAGGGTATCTATTGTAATTACTGGTTTAACATATGCTTGAATGCCATGAACTTCAGGGGTTGCCCCAGTAAACATAGTGCCAAAACACACAGGAGTCTTTGGTGGAAATGCTGTTAGATAATCAACTCTAATATCAAGATAGGGCTTGAGGGGCTCAAAGTAGTGATTGTATTTTTCAAAAAACCATTGTCCTATTGCATCTGGATTGTATATGAGCATTTTGTCGACAGTTTCTTTTCCAGTTTTTTCTTTTACTGCCTCAATAACTTCAGCTACATAATTTGTATCACCTTCTTTTGGAATTTCAACATCCATAAGTTTTGCCATTGTTGCAGCAAATTGTGTTAAGGGTCTATCGTTAAATTTAGTCATGTCTAGCTCCTTTAATTAAAGTGTTTTTATAAAATGATTATATCTTTTAAGATATGTTGATTCAAGTAAATGTATTAAGTATATTGTTAATAAAATATTTCTATTTAGGTCGATTCAATAAAATAGCCATATGCAAAACCACACTCAAGACATTTTGAGTGTGGTTACTTGTTTTGAATATAGAAACTTGAAATCAATCGCAGCCGCGAATTTTCCTAGGGGAATTAATAGCTAAACAAAATACTAGAAATGCACATCAACCCTTTCTGGTATTGTTCCATCTTTATGGGGGCAGGATACAGCGTACACCATAAACATATTGATTCCAAACACTGTAAATGCCGTCATGTGCTGAACACTTAACCTGATTGTAATCTCCCGATGATTCTGCGGTCCTTGTCCAATATCTGCTACAATTTGGATTATCGGGGTCAGCATAGTCTGGAGGATAGTAAGCCCAACTGATATAACTTCTTGCACCTCGACGTATTGCCACCGCATAGTCTGTCATTGTGGTATCTCTTGATGGGATATCAGGAAAAATATTTTCTAATTCTGCCACTGAGAATAATCCTAAGGTTGAGCTCATTTCTGCTTTAACCTTAAGTACTTGATTTAAGTATTTTTCCATATAACTTGCTGAGAAATCATTTGTATAGCTAGCGCCGGGATAATCAAACGGTGAGTAATCGATTATTTGTTTAGAGTATAGGGTGCCATCTGCAAATATTTGGAATAAAATAGGTTCGTATTTAAAGTAATCATCTCCTACTTTTTCAAATTTATGATTACTATAAAAAACTGTTTTCCATGTCTCAGTATGTGATCTAACACCCCTGCATGTTTCTAAGTATTGCTCCGATTCCTCAGGCGTTAATTCATTTAAAGCGTTTATTAATGCTGTATTTGTTACTTTTGTTTGTGGATATATACCCATATAATATGTATTATAGCTATAGGGACCCCATATAGCATATAAGGTATAGGCAGAAGGATTATCTATGACATCGTATTTTGTTCCAGATGTGTTGTTTGTTGTATACCAACCTAGGAATTCAAAGTCTAAGTCTGAATTTTCTAAAGTTTTAGTTGGCCATGGAAGAACATATGGTAGATCTGCAAGATTAATACGCATTGTTTCGCTATAACCATAACCAGTAGGTAGTGTTCCTCCATTCAAATTAAGTGTTACTGGTGCTCCTACCCAAACAGCATATAAATAAAAGTCTCCTGATACTGCTAGGTTTATAACTGGTGCTTGATTTTGATAAGTGACGCTTCCTGTTGGTGATGTTGCCCAGCCCATAAAGTAAAAATCACTTATAGCAAATGGGTTTCCATCTAATTGAGTCTCTACATCGTATGTTATATTTTGATAAGTTTCATCGCTTGAACCATCATTTTTATAAAATACTACTCGATAAACGTTAGCATCCCAGTTAGCCTTTAATGTTATATTTCTACCTGGCATTTTATCGCCGGCTTGGTAAATTGTAGCTGTATCATCATATGTCCAATTAGCTAGGGTATAACCAGTTCTTGTAGGAGTATTATCTAAAAATAGATTTATTTCTGCATCGTAATATACATCAGTTATAGGACTTGGAGTTACGTTGCCTCCATTAGAATTGAAAGAAATAGTATATTTGTTTCTTGAGTATGTAACCGTGATTTCTTGAGTAGCATCGCTTGTAACTTCATAGGTTAGTGGATTAGAAGTATCGTAAGTGAAACCTGTAAGGGTTTTGGGAAGTTCTATGATATTTGTAATTGCTTCATTAATGACCTCAGTTTCTAATACCTCAGTGTATTCGCCAGTTAAACTTTGTCCTTTACGAGTAATTGTTACATCACGCCAATCGGCATCAAATTTTGTGTAATATACATCTAACACATTTGTTGTTGTATCAGCTGTAATTGTCATTGTTGTAGTGCTAGATTCTCTTTGATAACCTACTAATGTTAGATATGAAGTTACATCAAACGCAGCTTGAATATATGTCTTTCCTGTCTTAGGTGCATGTATAGATGTTGATGTTCCCTCTAGATAATAATTGATAGTGTAATTAAATGTTTGATTTGTATCTACTATAACTTGTGATGTAAATATTTGTGCTTTTGCAACTTGAATATTAAGTGCAAAATTTGGGGACCAAGCTCCATCTGGATTAATCTTGTATCCATCATGTGGATTAATTGTAGGTGGTATTATTTCTGGTTGAGTTATTTCATTAAATAGACAATCTTTAACTACTTCAATTTGTTTTTCTGCAACTGTGGCATTTGCGCCAGCAGTAAATGTAATATTAACCCACTCGTTTGTATCTTTTTCATACAATACTGTTTCTGCTGAACTTTCATCTTCTAAGATTGTTATTTTGCTTGGTGGTGTACCTTTTACTTTATATCCTGGAAGTGGATATGGCGATACTGATAGTTCTTCGCCAATATATCCTTTAACTATATCTTCGTATATTGGAGTTTCATGGCCGTCTATTTGGCATTTAATTGTTCCTTTAAATTCTCTATAGCTTGTGTCTATTATTACATTTGCTGCAAATACCGTTTCTTCTGAAACTTCTGTGTCAGCGGTGTAATTTGGCAACCAAGCTCCAGCTGGATTAATTTTGTATCCGCGATGTGGAGTAATTTCTGGTACATATAG